>CBRGMJ010000230.1:0-3931 GCA_967797525.1 uncultured bacterium
CCGCACGGGACGGATCGTTGCCAACGCCTTGGCCGCGCCTGTAATGACCGCTGGCGTGGCGTCGGTTGATCCATCGTCGACGACAACAATCTCATAGGCATCGGGGGGCAGCGTTTGATCGGCGAGCCGCGCCAGCGCTTCGCGCAAATTCTCCGGGTCGTTGTACACCGGCACGATGACCGACAGACGGAGGACGGGTGCGGACACGATCTTATGGTGAGGGCGCCGTCGGCGCGGCGACACGCTCGGTCGGCGCGGCGTCCAACATCTGCAGCCGCAGCAGCCGCGCGTACACTCCGTCACGGGTCAGCAAATCGTCGTGACGCCCCTCTTCGAGGATGGTGCCCTGATCGAGGACGACGATCCGATCGGCCCGTCGGACCGTGGAGAGCCGGTGGGCGATGACGAAGGTCGTCCGGCCGCGCGCCACACGGTCCATGGCCTCCTGGATCAAGGTCTCGGACTCACTGTCCAACGCCGATGTGGCCTCATCGAGGATCAAGAGGCGCGGGTTGTTCAGCAAGGCGCGGGCAATAGCGAGCCGCTGCCGTTGGCCACCCGACAATTGCATACCGTCGTCCCCCAGGAGCGCGTCGTACCCGTCGGGGAGCGCCGTGATGAACTCGTGCGCGTTGGCAGCCGTCGCAGCCGCGATCACGTCTTCCCGTGAGGCATCGGGCCGCGCGTAGGCGATGTTGTCACGCACGGTGCCACGAAACAGCACTGTTTCTTGCGGGACCAGGCCGATTTGGCGTCGCAGCGAGCGTACCGTGACGGCGCGGAGATCCCACCCGTCGATCTCCACCCGGCCTTCCGTGGGATCGTAGAACCGGGCGATCAAGTTGGCCAGCGTCGTCTTTCCTGCACCGGAGAGACCGACGAAGGCGACACGTTCGCCAGGCGCCACATCGAGCGTCAGGTCCTTGAGCGCCCACTGGTCTGGGGCGTACGCAAAGGAGACGTTGTCAAAGCGCACCCGGCCGATGATCGGCGGTAACGTCACGGCTCCGGGCGAGTCACTGAGGCTACCGGGTTCGTCGAGCAGCGCGCGCACGCGGCCAAACGCGCCCATGGCCTGGCGGAGTTCGGCGTAGTACCTCATGGAGCCGTTGGCCGGTTCCAACGCCAGCGCGATATACGTGAGGTAGGCCACCAGGGTCCCCGCAGTCAGATATCCGGTCGTCACGCGCTGGCCGCCGAACCACAAGACGAGGACGATCCCGAGTGCCGTCAGGAAACTCACCACCGGTACTTGGAGAGCGATCATTCGGGCGATATGAAGGTTTGCGCCAAACACGCGCTCATTCTCATCGCGGAATCGTCCGATCTCCCGTTCCTCGCCAGTAAACGCGCGGATGACCCGCGCGCCGGCGAAGGCCTCGCGAATCAGGCTTGCCAGGCTGGCGACGTGCCTCTGGGCCACGACGGTCGTTCCCTGAATCTCCCGACCGAAACGCCGCGCCAGCCAAAGCACGGCGGGGATGACCGTGGCGGTCGCCAGCGAGAGTTGCCAGTCGATCCAGACCAGCATCACGATCGTGCCAACGACCATCAAGACACAGGACAGCCCCTCGACGATACCGAGGAGCAGCTGCGCCTGAACGATTTGTGTGTCCTGCAGGCTGCGCGAGATCGCGTCGCCACTCTGCCACACGGCAAACCGATCCAGCGACCACCGCTGGATTCGGGTGAAGAGGTCCAGCCGCAGGTCGGCCGTGACCCGGTGGCTCAAGAAGAACGTGAAATAGATTTGCACAAACAGCCCAACGCTGCGCAGGCCGAAGATCCCCAGCAACAAGAGGGCGCCGTGGTTGAGCGCGCTGAAGGATACGCTTCTGATCAAGCTGTCGATGAGTCCGCCGGCGTAGCGGGGTACGGCCAGGTTGATGACGGTCACGAGCAGCATGCTGATCATGGCGGCTACAACCTGCAACCGGTACCGGAAGATATAGCCGGCCAGACGCGCGACATCGCCGGACCGTCGCTTGTCGGTCGAGTCTTGTGGGACGCTCATCGCTGGGAGACTCATGCGCGGGTCTCAGGCGCGATCGCGGCCACGATAGCGCGCGATCCGCCCACCGTTCGCGGGATCGCGGCCAGGGCCTCGACGAGCCGGCGCCGGGCGCCCTCGTCCTGCAGCAGGCGCGCGCTCTCGTCGGCGACCTCGGCGGGCGTCACGTCGCCGCTCAACTCTGGGATAATGCGCTGGCGCGCGTGCATATTTGGCAGGGCCAGGTATCGATGCTTTTTCTTGTGGTACACGATTAACAGACGTCTCAAACTGGGGCCCAGCAGCGGTGGGCGCGTGATCCATCCGAGGACGCCTTCCATTGGGGCCACCATGGCGACGCTCGCGGGCCCCACGACGATGCTGGGGATGCGCATGATGGCCAGTTCGAGCGTGTTGGTACCGGGGATGGTGAGGACGAGATCGGAGTCGAGGATGTGGGACCAGCCCCCGTGGGCGACTTCGACGCCGGCGGCGTCGAGGGCGCGACGGTGCTGGCCGATGATGGCTTGTTGGACCTGAGGCGCGACGTAGGGAGAGACGACGAGACGGAGACGGACAGCCGGGAGCCGCTGGCGGAGCGCAGTGACGGTGCGGACCCAGAAGGGGAAGAAAGCCGAGAAGACGGCATTGCGGCTGCCGCAGAGCACGGTGACCTGAGGGGGCGAGCTGTTGCCGTTCTGCGTGATCAAGGCTCGATCGGGGAGGGCATCGTGACGGGGATCGCCGGTGACGAGGAGCTTGGCGGCGGGGACCCCGTAACGGATGAGGCGGTCGGCGAGATCAAGAGTCGGAAGGAAGATACGTTCGAACGGGTGATGAGTGCGGGCGATGTGGGCGCGTTCGACAAAGGCGAAGGCGCGGGCGCGCCAGCGGCGGGCGAGACGCTTACTGTACCAGAAACTGCCGCCGACGTGGAGGAGGACGGTGGGGGCGGAAGGGGTCCAGCCGGGCAGGCCGAGGCTGAGCCGGAAAGTATCGGCGGGATCAAAGATGCGATCGAAGACATTGGCGGCGGCGGCGACACGTTTCTCCTGCCCGCTGGCGAACTGACAAGGGGGGAGACAGAGGGTGATGTCGAGCGAGTGCTGGTGGGTGGCCTGCCGGCGGGCCTCGGCGGCGATAGGCACCGCCCAGCCCGCCACCTCGCCCGGACTGTTCCCCACGAGCACCAATGATGTCGACATCAGCGCGCCCATCACCCTAACCACCTATTATAGTCTCCGTTGTTCACTGCAGACAATTCCGCCCGGAAAGGGAAGCCGCGCAAAGCGACAGAATAGGTGGGACGGACCGATAGTCATTGAAGGGGTGTTGCGTGCTTTGGAGTCTGACCATCGGGGCTGCGATGGTGATGCTGCTCTCGGGAATCGCCGGCGCGCAGGCTCCATCGTCGCCCCGGCGTGTCGCGGTAGCGCAGCCCTCTCTAGCCCAGCCCACTGTCGTTGACGCCGATACGATCAACTACGACTCCGTGCAACAACTGATCACGGCGCAGGGCAACGTGCGGGTAACCCTCGCGCGCTATCGCCTCTTCGCCGATCGCGCGCAATACAACCTCCGCACGTCGGTCGTGACCGCGTCCGGCCGCATCCGGCTGGTCGACGGCCGCGGTCAAGAACTGCGCGGCGACGAACTGACCTTCAACGCCCGCACCGAGGAGGGGTTCCTGGTCCCCGCGCAAGGGACGGTCGAGCGACGGGTGATCATCAAGGGCGATCGGCTGGATGTGTCGCCGAATCGGTACCTCGCGCACAACAGCACCGTCACAACATGCGACCCCGCTCGCCCGCTCTACCAAATCACCGCAAGACAGATCGAGATCCGGCCGGGTGAAGCGGTCATCGCGCGGGACGCCACGCTATACGTGGGCGGGCGAAAGCTGGTCACCCTGGGCGAGTTAGTGGTGTCGTTGCGCCCAGA
>CBRGMJ010000231.1:0-3928 GCA_967797525.1 uncultured bacterium
CCTGCGCCGGGCGCAACCTGCGCCTAGCGCACGACGGCGAAGTGCTCGCGGTCGACTGAGTGGATGCCGTTGCCCCCGTTGGAGACCGAGTGGGCCAGCGTGTTCCTCAACGTGGTCCAGGTATCGTGGGCGCGCTGCAGCGACTGGCGGATCCACTCCTTGTCGCCTTCGTTTGGCGGGACGGCACAGGCGATCTTCGCCCAGACCATTGCGTGGTAAAAACGCAGGGCGGTTGCCGCGACCCAGACTTCGCTGCGGACGCTGCCGTCGCCGTTGGGCATGAAGATGTCGCAGATGTTGTCGCTGCCGATGCGCACGGCGACACCGGCCAGCACCATGTCCAGAATGCGAGCGATGGAGTTGTGCACCGGGGTCAGCATCGGCCGCAGCTGGAGCATCGAGAGGGCGGCGGTGGGGCAGCAGATCACGCCGACGTTGTACTTGCGGAGATTCTCGACAAGACGCTGGAACCGGGCCTCATCGTAGCACGACGGGGAGATCGCGTGGACCGCCCACACCGTCGGGCCCTCCTCACCCGGGACCTTTGGTGAGCCGAGCCACCGCACCGCCTGGACGAGCTGCTCGGTCTCTTCTTCGCGCGGATCGTTGTCCTGATCCACTTGAAGGTGCACGGGCTTGCCGAGGTCATGGCCCAGCTCGAGGAGCATGCGGACATGACCGTCGAAGCCCACACGACCTTCGGCGCGATCTCGTACCGGCAACCCGCCCAGGACGTCGGCGACCTTGGCCGCCTGTTTGTAGACTTCCCACCGGTCGGGATTGACCTTGGGACTCTTGAACCCGAAGATCGGCGAGACAGCGATCTTCAGCGCGAGCCGGTCCTTGAACTCCGCGCGCAACCGGACCGCCTGCTCGATCGCCACCAGATCGATGTCGGGCGTCGCGTCGATGAACGAGGTGACTTCGCGTACGCGCATCGCGGCCATGCGCTCCAGTTCTTCGCGCATGCGCATGTAGAGGTTGTCGGAGCGGTAGCCGAGACCCTTGTGCAGCTCACCCACGAGGATCTGCTTGACCGGCAGCGACAGCCCGGCGGCCCCCACGGGGTCGATGTTGGCGTGCTGCAAGAACTCCGGGGCCAAGGTGTTAGCGCGGTCCAGATGCGTGTGGGCGTTGACCCACCCGCCGAACTCCCTGACCGTCCGCTCCAGCGAGCGGCTCCACGTGCCGTTGTCGATGCCATCCACGATGGGATCCATGATCAGCACCACACCTCCCCCCAAGATTTCAGACAACAAAAAACCCGCCGCGACGGCGGGGCAGCAGGTATGCGCTCGCGTGTACTATTCACGACGACCTCCTTGTCCGCCTCTCTGGGCGGCGCTTAAAGGGGCCCGATCCACCCGAGACGATAGCACGCGGCGCCGGGTGTCGTCAAGCACATGTCCGTGTTCCGGTGGATCCTGCAGAAGACATCACCCGACAGCATGCGTATACTGGATGATCGGTGGCCGGTGACCAGTGTGACTCCGGCCCCCCTGGGAACGTCGAGAGGAGCGTGTGCGTACGGTGCCGCTGCATCAGACCGTTGTCGTCTCGATCCGCGACGCCGGCGAAGCCGACCACGGACGGATTCTGGAGATCGGGAACACGCTCTTTCCCGATGACAACCGGGACACGCCGGAGGAGTTTCGTCATCACCGCGAGCGACTCCGCGCCGGCGCGCACGCCGACGTGTTCGCGGTTGCGGAGGCGTCGGGGGTCATCGTCGGTTACTCGCATTATCAGCACATACCCGAGCAGACCGACCGCGATCGGTATCGTGTGGTCGTCGGCGTTGCTGCCGGTTGGCGTGGACGCGGCGTGGGCGGCGCGCTGTATGCGCACCTGGACGGGGCGCTGCGCGCGCGGGGCGCCCGGGCCGCGGAGTCGTTCGCCCGGGAGACGGACGCGCATGTGATCGGGTTTCTGGTCCGGCGAGGGTTCGCGGAGGTCATGCGGGCCTGGGAGTACCGGTTCGATCCCAGAGGCTTCGATCCGACGCCATTCGCGCGGTATCGTGAGCGCGTCCGCGCCGGCGGGGTGGTCATCACTACGCTGGCATCCGAACGAGATCGCGACCCTGGCGCGCTGCGCAAGGCCTACGATCTCCACAACGCGGTCGACGCCGACATTCCCTCGACCAGCCCGTTTCAGGCTCCCCCGTTTGAGCGCTACCTGGAGCAGAACGTCAACGGGCCCAATGCCTTGCTCGACGGATATTTCATCGCGAAGATCGGCGACGAGTACGTCGGCGAGTCGACCCTCCGGAAGCCCGGCAGCGGCGCCTACCTGTCGGTGAACACCACGGGGGTGCGACAGCCGTATCGCGGCCGCGGCATCGCCATCGCGCTGAAGCTGGCCACGATCGACTATGCGCGCATCCACGAATGTTCACAGATCCGTACGTGGAACGAGATCAACAACATTGGGATGCTGGCCATCAACGAGCGGCTCGGGTTCGTCCGCACGCCGGCCTGGATCACCTACGAACGGCGGCTCGCGTCCGGAGGGCGCTCCGAGTCGGAGCCACAGGGAGGGCCGAGGTGAATACGCTGCGGCTTGTCCGGCTGGCCGGCGATCCGGCCGATCAGGGTCGGGCGTTCGGGCGGGCAACCGCCGATTTGGTTGCCCACAACCTGGCGATCTACTTCAAGAGGTTTCTCGGGGAGACGTATCTCGATCGCACCGAGGTGCTGAGGCGGGTCGACCGGTACTGGCCGGTCGTGGAGGCTGAGGCACCGGCGTTCGCGGCCATGGTCGCCGGCATAGCGGAGGGGGCCGCACAACCGTTGCCCGTCGTGGCCGCGCTCAACCTGCGATACGAGTTGTTGTACGCGGAGTTCTCGCGTCTCGGGCAGGCGGAGCCCGAGTACCGGTATCCCACGGGAGAGTGCACGGCGTTCGCCGTGCTGCCCGAGACGTCCACCGATGGCCATCTGCGCATCGGACAGAACTGGGACTGGATTCCCGACGTCGCCGGCGTCCTGGTGCACGTCACGCAGCCAGGCGGGCTGCGTGTGCTGTGCTTCACCGAGGCCGGCATTGCCGGCGGCAAGATCGGGGCGAACAGCGCGGGAGTCGGGCTGGCCGTCAACGGGTTGGTGTCGTCGGACGACGACTGGACACGCATGGGCCGCCCCTTCCACGCGCGGACGTGGGACATTCTCTGCAGCACGCGCCTGGAGGATGCGATCGAAGCGGTGAGCGCCGGCGACCGCTCATGCTCGGCGAACTTTCTCATTGCGCAGGCCGGCCCACTCGGACGTGGCGAAGCCGTCGACATCGAAGCGGCGCCGCGCGCGGTATGCCTGCAACGGCCGCGCGGCGGAGTCTTCGCGCACGCGAATCACTTCCTTGAGCCGGAACGCCTCGGCATCTCTCAGCCGCTGGTCGAGGAGCGGCTGTCCACGTATCATCGGTGTGACCGTATGCAGCAGATGCTGGCCGCGGGCTCCGCGCATGGTCGGATCGCACCCGACACCCTCCAGGCGATGCTCCGCGACCACGACGGCCTGCCAGAGTCGGTGTGCCGTCACCCCAATGCACGCCTGCACGAGGCCGATCGGTATCAGACCGTGGTCTCGATGATCATGGACCTGCACGCGGGACGAATCCTGGCGGCGGCCGGCCCTCCCTGCGTGAATGCCTTTGTCGAATATGCCGTCTGACGCTCGCGGTCAATGGCGCTCACCTCGGTCGGGGCGGACCCAGCGGGCCCGGCGGGCTGATTGGCTGCGGCGGGATGCGGTCGGCCGGACCACGCGGCACCGGCCGCCATGTGGACCAGGGTGTCGGTGTCGCGTAGTTCACGCGGTGGTTGCGCAGACCAACCTCGCCCTCGATGGCAAGCGTCGCCCCGGCGCGGTGGCGCACCTGCATTTCAATGCGAATCCTGGTCGTGGTCTGCGGGGACCCCGCGGGTGCG
>CBRGMJ010000232.1:0-3903 GCA_967797525.1 uncultured bacterium
CTTTGCCGACGGGATGGAGCGCACGGTCGCCTACTTTGTCCCGGGAGTCGCGGGACGGTCGCGGGGCAGTCGATGAGCATTTGCGTCGTCGGCGGTCTCGGGTACGTCGGTCTCGTGACGAGCGCCTGCTTGGCCGAGTTGGGTCACCAGGTGGCGGTCTATGACGCCGATCTCGAGCGGCTGGCGGTCGTCGAGGCCGGCCGGCTGCCCTTTCACGAGCCAGGGCTCAAAGATCTGCTCGATCGTCACGTGCCGGCGGGCCGCCTGCGGTTCACACGATCGATGGCCGACGGTGTGCGTGACGCCCGAATCGTCTTCATCGCGGTCGCCACGCCGGCGCGCTCTGACGGCGAGACCGATCTCTCGCAGGTGATCGCCGCGTCCGAACAGCTGGCCCGCGTCCTGCGACCCGGGATGACCGTTGTCGTCCGGAGCACCGTACCGACGGGTACCCATCAGATCCTCAAGCGGATCCTGGATGCGCACGGGCACGTCGAGGGTCGCGATTATCACCTCGTGGCGCAACCCGAGTTCCTGCGGGAGGGGAACGCCGTCTACGACTTCCTCCATCCGACACGGATCATCATTGGTGCAGCCAGCGCCGACGCCCGCCAGCACGTCCGTCGCTTGTTTGACCACCTGCATGCGCCTGTGCTGGAAACGACGTTCGAGCACGCCGTCTTGATCAAATATGCGTCGAACGCGTTCCTGGCCATGCGGGTCTCGTTCGCGAACGAACTGGCCAACGTCTGCGACGCGGTCGGGGCCGACGTGGTCGAGGTGTTGCACGGCATGGGGTACGATGCGCGCATCGGACAGGCGTATCTCTCGCCCGGCATCGGGTTTGGCGGGCCGTGCCTGGAAAAGGATCTGCTTTCGTTGATTCGGTTTGCCGAAGGCGCCGGCTATGAGCCGAATTTCCTACGGGCGATTCTCGAAAAAAACGATCACCAGATCCGACAGGTGATCCGGCGCGTAGTGGATTTGCTGGACGCCAACCTGTACGGTCGGACGATCGCCGTCTTAGGGTTGGCATTCAAGCCGGGGACCAGCGATGTTCGGAACTCGTTGGCGGTGCGCGTCATCGACCGGCTCCAGCGCCGGGGAGCGCTGATTCGCGCCCATGACCCCGCGGCAAGCGACGAAGCACGGCAGGTGCTGCGAGACGTGACACTCCTGGATACTCCCTACCAGGCTGCGCAGGGGAGCCATTTGGTGCTGGTCCTGACGGGGTGGGATGAGTTCAAGCAGTTGGACCTAAGCCAGCTGCGCGATGCCGTCGCCACGCCGTATCTCGTGGATGGCGTGAACGCGCTCGATCCCGTGGCGGCCAGGGCCGCAGGCTTCGTCTACTCAGGGATCGGGCGCCGCTGACCCTCAGCCGTACGCATCGCCGCGGGCTAGGGCTGTTCTTCCCAAGCTGCAATCCAGGCCACGACGGGATCACCCGCCGCGGTGACGAGCCCAGGGGTGCCCAAGACGGCGGGATCGTATCGAATCACCAGGGTGGCCGCCGTGTTGCGAACCGACAGGCCCCGGTCACCGGCGAGCACGCTCCCCACGACGTCCACGCGCGCGCGCGGCATCACGTCGAAGACGCGACTGGCTAGGATGAGGCCGTGCACACGGAGCCGGGCATCCTCGCCGATGATCAGCGCGCCGTCATCGAGGACCACCAGCCCGGGGAGCGCGCGCGTCACCGAAGAGTGCACAATCTCGAGGCGCGCGCCCGGTCGCAGGTGGACAGTTCCCTCGGTCACGAGACTTCCGTCGGCAATGTCGAGGCGATCGTCCTCTACGAGCACGACGCCGCCGGTCACGTACATGACACCGGCCATGCGCGGCGCCTGCACGCCGGCCCGCAGATAGGTCTGGATCTCTGCAAATTCCGTCGACGAGTAGAGGCTGTCTTGCTTGCGCTCTAGGTCGCCGTCGCCCACGTACCGACCGGCCGCCATGTTGAGCCGGGCATTGGCGACGTTCGCACCGGCCCGCGCGCGATAGTACTCTCGATCAACGGCCGGCGGATCCGGAAAGACATCGATGCGGCGAACGGTGCCGTCGATGCGAATCCCGAGGTTCCGTAGGAGCTCGATGTCCACGCGCTGGTGATTGTCGTCCACCGTCAGGTCGGCCGTGTTCGCCAAGAGCAGCCTGATCGACCCCGGGCGCGCGAGTGGCGTTCGCCGCCCGACCGCCGCCGGTGGATCGATCGGGCCCGGGGCCACCTCAATCGGCCCCGCGCTGTTGTTGACTGACACCGACGGCGTGGCGAACCAGATCTCCCGCCCCGCCGCGATGTGAACCCAGGGGCGGTCGCTCGTCTCCGTCGCGTAGGGCACGATGACCGTTGCAGACGGCGCGTCTTCAATACGAACGACGCTCATCGCGTACAGAGCGCTCAGCAGGGCCGGTGATGCGAGCGCGACCCGGGCGCGAACCCGCCGCGTCGTACCCGAAGCCTCGCCGGTGCTGGTCACCAACACGAAACCGTCCGACGTGTCGGTGATCGAGAACGTGTAGTGCCCGACCAGCGACTCGGTGGTGACTGATTCCGAATACGCCGTGGGGCGCCACCCGCGGCCGGGTCCTGTGCCGTCGGGAGCCACCGACTCGAGGAACGCCATCGCGCGATGGACACCGGCCTCAGCCAGGGCTGTTGCCGCAGCCGCGCGGAGTCGTGCTCCGGCTTTGGCCTGTTGCTGATTCATGAACCACACGAACACGGCCGATGACCCGCCGACTGTCACCAGGAAGACCAGGACGAGGAGCAGCGCCGCCCCGCGTTCGGCAGCGAGCGGTTGCCGGGGGCAGCGCGCCGGTATCACGGATTCCTGGGCGCAGACGTGGTACGCGCGTGCGCCGTGGCGAAGCCGCGGCGGACCTCGACTTCGACCGTCACCCCGCCGCCGGCTTCACGCGCGGTCATGACCCAGACACCGGTGGCGGCGATACGGGATTGACTGACCTGCACCCGGCCATCGCCACCCGTCGTGACCACGTGTCGCAGGACTTCGTGCCGGTCGACGACGTGTACATAGAGAATCCACGCGGCCCCCGACCCCTGGGTGGTCGCCGACGTGATGGCAATGATCGGCTCCCCTTCGCCGACGGAGAACGATGGGTACACCAGCACGCTTGGTGCCTGGCTGGCATTGCGGACATCGCGGGCGATCACGTCAGCCAGCGTGGAGGCCTGGGTCTGGGCCTCACGCAGGTCCTGGCCTCGACGCCATGTGGACAGGCTGGCCACGAAGAGCGAGCCGACGATCGCGACAACCAGACCCGTCAACGTCATCGCGATGGCGAGCTCGACGAGGGTGAATCCTTTGGACCTACGACGCTTCATCGCCCGACGAACTCGCAGGCCGCCGAGATGTGTCGCAGGGTGGTCAGCGTGACGGAGCGCGCGCGGCGCTCCTGGGACCACGAAACGATGGCGGTCAGTTCCCACAGGCTCCCCTGGCCGACGCGCCGGGCCGAGACCTCGCGGTGGAAACGGGACAGGTCGCCGCCCGGATCGGCGGGCACCTGAGCCGTGAAGGAGGATCCGCAGGGGGAGGCGGTGAGCGTCGCGAGCGCTTCCTCCGCGATCCCGGTGGCCGTGTTCATGCGCCCGGCGAGCGACGCGGCGCGCAGCCCGATGGCAAACGATGCGAAGACGACCACTGCGACGATCGCCAGCAGCATCGTCGCGATCAGCACTTCTAGGAGGGTCATGCCGCTCTCGCGGCCCGCGTGTATTGACATCTCCTTCTCAATCATTCGACCGGCACGCGTGTCCGGATTGCCGCGGTCCGTTGAGACCATTGTACCGGACGCGCCCGGCGCTTGTGTAAGTTCAGCGCCTGTGTAAGTTCAGATAGATCCCGTACACTTCTGTTGACCATGGTACGACGAAAA
>CBRGMJ010000233.1:0-3897 GCA_967797525.1 uncultured bacterium
CAACACCGATCGTCACCGGGGTGCGCATGTCATGCAAGGCGTAGAACGTTCGCGTTACTACGTAGTACGCCGCCATTGGCACCAGACCCGCAGCGTACGCGGCCAGACAAGCGGCCACCGCTGCCGTTGCTGCGGGCCCGAATTCACCCCTCTGGAAGACGAGCCCCACGAGCGGTGCCGCGAAAACGACAAACGCTGCCGACACAGGCAACACGAGAAACAAGAGGCTGCGCAGCCCCAGCGACGTCGTCTGGCTGAGCTTCGACCGATCGCCCGTCGCGCCGATCTGGCTCATTCCAGGGAAAAGCACGGTGGCGATCGAGATCGCCAGGATGCCCACGGGCGCCTGCACGACCTCGAACGCGTAGTCGAGGGCCGCCACCGCGTTGACGCCCGGTGTCGCAGGCAACAGTGACGCGAAGAAGCGGCCAACATAGGCGTTGATCTCGACGACGGCCAGCCCGAACATCGCCGGCAGCGCGAGGCGCCCCACGGTGCGAATCGCTGGATGGCTCCAGTCAATAGTCAAACGATAGCGGAGACCCTGGCGATGCAGGGCCGGGACCTGCGCCAGGAACTGCGCCGCCGCTCCCGCCACCCAGGCGACCGCCAGCCCGACGATCCCCAAACGAGGCCCCAACCACAGCGTGCCGGCGATCGTCACCACGTTGAACACGAGCGGCGCGATCGCGGGCGCCACAAACCGCTGCAGGGCCTGCAGGTAGGCGGTCGCAAAGATGGCGAGCGCCAGAAAGAACATCGCCACGAAGTTGATCCGTGTGAGCGAGGTGGTCAGCTCGAGCTGTCCGGGACGCGCCGCAAAGCCCGGCGCCGCCAGCTGGATGAGCCACGGCGCGAGCAGCTCCCCCACGGCCACCATCGCCACACCCAGGACGACGACCGCGGTGAACAGGTAGGACGTGACGCGGCCCAACTCTTCCTCGTCGCGTCGCGCGATGACATCGGCCAGGGTCGGAATCAGCACGATGCTGAGCGTGCCGCCGATCAGGAGCCTCTGCACGAAAAACGGGACGTAGTAGCCGATGACGTAGGCGGCTTTGGCGTCCGATGCGCCGAAGAGGGCCGCCACCACCACCTCCCGCACGAGCCCCAGCGCGCGGCTCGCGACCGTCGCGGCGGCCAGCAGCGTCGCGGCGCGAGCCAGACGCATGGTGCCCGTCACGGGTGCTGGAGTCCGGTCAGCGCTTGTCCCTGCCGGGGTGACATGCTAGAATGCCGCGGTATCGCCGCGTCACGAGCGCGGCTGCGGGAGGTTCCATCGTGGCGAAACGCACCAAGTCGGGACTCAAACACCTGCGCACGTCGGCCAGGCGCCGCGAGGCGAACGCCGGGGTCAGGTCGCGGATCAAAACGCTGCTGCGGGCCGGGTACACAAAAGCGGAACAGGTGCCCGACGCGCAGGCGGCGCTCGATAAGGCAGCTGCACACGGTACGATCCATCCGAATACCGCGGCGCGCCGGAAGTCGCGGCTCATGCGCCGCCTGAAGGCCGGCCAAGGCTAGCCTACCCACGCCGCGGGCCGGCGCCGATCACCGGCGCGCCGCGCGCGCGCCCGACAGGGCACGTTCGGCCTCGCACAGCCGCACAATCAACATCTCCAGCACCAACCGTGGCGAACTGCCCGTCTTGATGGCGCGGTCGGCGCCTTCTAGGGCGACAAAGATCCCCGGGAATTGCGGGTCGCGATACCCACGTGCCTGCTCGCTGATCTTTCTGGCGACAAACGGGTGAAGCGACAACTGCTCGGACAGTGCCGACGCCGGCACGCCTCTGGCGCCCAACTGCTGCGCGCGTAGGATTAGGCGAAACTGCCGCGCGATCATGAACAACACCTGCAACGGTTCATGCGTCGAGAGGATGTCGTTCAGCGCCACGAGCGCCATCGCCGCGTCGCGACCACCCACTGCGTCCACCAGCGTAAAGATGGACGCCTCCCCAAGCCTCGTGGCAATCGCCTCGACGTCGGCAATCGTCACCACCGGTCGGTCACCGACGTAGATCGCGACCTTCGCGACCTCATGATCGAGATCGCGCAGGTTTCCGCCGGAGAGAGCCGTCAGACTTTCCGCGGCACCCGGCGCGGCGCGCTTACCCACCGCTTTGAACCTGCCCGTGACCCACGACGGGAGATCGCGCGGCGGCAGCGGCCGGCACTCGACGATCGTGGCCGCCTTGCGAAACGCGAGAAACAATCGCCGCCGACGATCCAGCTCTCGCGCCACAAATAGCGCGACCGTCGGGGCGTCACCGCGGTCCAGATGGGCCACCAGTGCGTCGTGGTCGGCCTCACGCATGGCTTCGAGCCTGCGCACCACGACGACGCGCGCAGGACCAAAAAACGGCGCGGTATCGAGCCGCGTCAGGATCTCGCCGATTGGCGTGGTGCCGTCGAGCACGTCGAGATTGAGACTGCGATCTTCGTCGGGCAGTGTCTGAGCGACCAGCCCGCCCAGCACCTCTTCCGCCAGGAAGTCTTCCTCACCGATGATCAGCGTCGGACGGTTACCCATGGTGGTGCTGCTCGCCTGACTGTAGACGCTCGATCAAGTCTGCGACCTCGCCAGCCGGCATCGGCCCCAATGCCGAAATGGTCACCTCGATGAGGCTGCCGGCCTGAGTCTCACGCGGGAGATGACCGGCCGGAAGATACGCACGCCCGCCGCCCTCGAGCAGGACGACCGCGACACCGTCGGCGATCCGGTCAACGAAACCGCGCACGGCCGGCGCCTCGCTGCTCTGTCGCGCGGGTGGTCTCCACGCGAACCGTCGATCCGTCGCTCGTGACCCGAACCGCGCCATCATGATCAGTGCGATAGACAGCGGCCCCGATCGCCTCCAGCGCATCGAGCGTCGACTGGTGGGGATGTCCAAAACTGTTGCCGGCGCCGAGGGAGATGACTGCGATCTGCGGCCGTACGTGCGCGAGCAACAGCGGAGTGGTCGACGTCTTGCTGCCGTGGTGTCCCACTTTCAAGACCTGACTGTGCTGCAGGACGCCTCGATCGACCAGGTATCGCTCGACGGGTCCTTCGATGTCGCCCGAGAACAGCACCGCCGTGCGCCCGTAGGTCAACCGGGCCATCACCGACCGCGCGTGGACGGGATCGCCGTCCAGCGTTGGAGGGAACTCTGGAGGGTAGAGGATCGACAGCCACGTCCCGGCGCCCAGGTCGATGCGTTGTCCTTCCCTGGCCTTCCGGTAGGCCATCCGCCCGGCTTCGGTGATGCGGAGCAGGCGCAGGTACGACGGTGATGGATGCGGGATGCCGGGATCCAGCACGAGTCCGACCGGGAAGTTCTCCATCACCGCAGGCAGTCCTCCAACGTGGTCCTCGTGAGGGTGCGACAGGAGGACGATGTCCAGCCGCCGCACCCCCGCGCGGCGCAGCGCCGGCACGACGCGCATCTGCCCAATGTCCCACCCGCTTCGGGCAGCGCCGGGTTCGCCTCCTCCGTCGATCAAGACCGTCCGGCCTCCCGGTGTCTGAATGAGGAGGGCGTCGCCCTGGCCCACGTCGAGCGCGGTGACGATCAGCACCGGCGGCGGGTGGACCGCGCCGAGATGCCACGCGGAGAACACGACGATCCCCGCTGTGGCCGCCAGTGTGCGTCGCCATCGCGGCGGGTTCCACCCGCCGGAGGCCACCGCGATGCCGCCGCCCAGGAGCGCGTACCACGCCGCGACGATGACGGGGGGTACCGGCGGCGTCACCAGGACTGCCCACGAAGACCGCGCGAACACGTGGGTGATCCACAAGAGAGCCGCGAGCGCCGGCCGCAGCAGGCCGAGCAGCCACGGCCCGGCCGCTTGAACGGCCACGACTGGCGGGAGCAGGACAAACCCCGCGGGCACGAGGACCGCGATCAGCGGCACG
>CBRGMJ010000234.1:0-3870 GCA_967797525.1 uncultured bacterium
CTTTGATCTTGTTGTCGAGACCGATCCCACGCCCTTCCTGGCGGATGTAGACGATGACCCCGCGGCCTTCGTCCGCGATCGCCCGCATCGCCGCCCGCAGCTGATCGCCACAGTCGCAGCGCAGGGACCCAAAGACCTCTCCCGTGAGACACTCTGAGTGCATCCGGACGAGGACCGGCGCACCGTCATCAACGTGGCCTTTGACGAGGGCAAGGTGCGACGAACGATCAATAGGGTTCTCATAGACGATCGCCGTGAACTCGCCCACGGTGGTGGGGAGACGGGTGTGTCCCTCGCGCCGCACGAACGGATCGTGCCGCATGCGATGGTGGATGAGGTCGCGCACCGTGACAATCTTCAACCTGTGGCGCTGCGCAAATCGGAACAGTTCCGGCAGACGCGCCATCGTGCCATCGTCATGGACGATTTCGCAGGCGATCCCGGCGGGTTGCAGACCGGCCATACGCGCCAGATCCGTGACCGCTTCTGTGTGACCCGCGCGTCGCAGAACGCCACCCGGCGCGGCCATGAGGGGGAAGATGTGGCCGGGGCGCAGCAGGTCGTCGGGCTGAGTCGTCGGGTCGGCGAGGAGGCGCACCGTGAGCGCGCGATCATAGGCTGAAATGCCGGTGCCGGCGGCCGCAGCGTCGACCGAGACGGTGAACGCGGTCCCATGGCGGGCCGTGTTCTCCGCGACCATGAGCGGGAGACGCAGCGTTCTGCAGCGCTCGACCGTCATCGGGACGAACACCAACCCGCGCCCGTGGGTGATCATGAAGTTGACGGCCTCAGGCGTCACGTGCTCGGCGGCCATGACCAGGTCGCCTTCGTTCTCGCGGTCCTCGTCGTCGACCACGATCAGCATGCGCCCGGCGCGCATTTCCTCGACGGCTTCCTCAACCGTGGCGAACTGTCTCACGGCGACGTCCTGATGACCGGTCATCTGCCTCGCGCTCCTTCCAGCAGCCGCTGGACGTACTTGGCCAGGATATCGACCTCGATGTTCACCTGCCCGCCCGCACGCCGCCGCCCGAGTGTGGTGACGGCCAGGGTATGAGGAATCAGCGCGACGGCGAACCCATCGTCCGCCAGACCGGCAACCGTCAGGCTGACACCATCGATCGCGACCGACCCCTTCTCGACCAGAAACGGCAACAGCGCGGCCGGTGACGCGAGCCGCATCCAAACGCCGTCGCCTTCGGGGCGCACGTCGACAACCGTGCCGACGCCATCGACATGTCCCTGGACGATGTGACCACCCAGCCGCTGATCAACCCGCAGCGGGCGTTCGAGATTCACAGAATCGCCGGCGTGGAGGCCACCCAGCGTGCTGCGGCGCAGCGTCTCGAGCGACACATCGGCTGTGAACCTGCCGTCGTTCAGCGCCGTCATGGTCAGACACACCCCGTTCACCGCGATGCTCTCCCCGACGTGCGCGCGATCCACGACCGCACCCGCGCGGACGGCCAGGCGCGCGCCCTCTGCGTCGCTGTCCACGCGCTCCACCGTTCCCAGCGCCTCTATGATGCCGGTGAACATCAGCCGGCCACATATCCTTCGATGGCCACGTCGTGGCCCAGCGACCAGACGCGCAGATCGCGCAGGGCCAAGACGCCGGCCCCCAGCCCCGGACCGTCTACCGGCGTCGGCGCCTGGTCGCCGCCGATCAACCGTGGCGCGACGAGCGCGATCACTTTGTCGACGAGTCCCTCGGCCAGCGCCGCAGCATTCACGGTGCCACCGCCCTCCATCAACACGCTCAGCACGCCGCGCCGGCCAAGTTCCTCGAACAAGGGCCGGAGAGTGACCCGTGTGACGCCCTCCTGGACGATGACTTCTACCCCGAGCCGTCGCAGCGTCTCAATGTGCGAGAACGGCGCCGACGCCGTTGTCGCGATTAGGGTGCGCGCGCCGGTCAGGACGCGCGCGTCTGATGGCGCTCGCAGATGCGAATCCAGGACGACACGTAATGGATCGCGGCCGCCGGGCAGGCGACACGTCAACTCGGGATCATCGGCCAGCACCGTGCCCACGCCCACCAGCACGGCGTCATAGACGTTGCGCAACTCGTGCGCGTACCGCCGGGCGTCGTCACCGGTGATCGGCGTCTCGGTATTCCGGGCGATCCCGATCTTGCCATCGAGACTCATCGCCCACTTCAGCGTCACGAACGGCAGTCCGGTCGTGCGATGTTTGATGTAGAACTCGTTCGCGCGGCGTGCCTGACCCTCGAGGATCCCGACATCGACCGACACGCCAGCCTGACGCAGACGCGCAACACCCCGGCCAGACACTTTGATGTCCGGGTCCACCATCGCGATCACGACGCGCCGCACGCCTGCCGCCAGCAGCGCGTCAACGCACGGCCCCGTGCGACCGGTGTGGGTACAGGGCTCCAGGGTCGCATAGAGCGTGGCGCCCCGCGCGCGTTGCCCGGCCGCGCGCAACGCTAGGACTTCGGCGTGCGCTTCGCCCGCGCGGGGATGAAACCCGCGCCCGACCGCCTCGTCGCCGGCCACGACCAGCGCGCCCACGAGCGGGTTTGGGCTCGTCCGCCCCGCAGCCTGCTGCGCCAGGGCCAGGGCCTCTTCCATCCACCGGTTGTCGTCCGCGATCACGCTCACCAAAATAATCACGCCCGGGGTCGGGATGACCTCCGGGCGACACGAACCACATGCGCGGGGCGGGCAGGAAAGCCACAACGATCGTACCGCGGCCCCGGCGTCCAACACCCGAGCATGACGTGACCTTCTTCCATCCGGACTGTACCGTCGGCCTCGGAGTCTCACCGAGTCCTGCCCGGCTGCGTGGCAGCCAAGCTCGCGGGCTGTACCGCCGATCGGGAATTGCCGGCGTCTTCGCCGCCGACTCACCCTGCCCCGAAGGTCTCTATGTAATTTGTTTGCAAGGCCTAGTGTAGCATCACGGGCCCCTCCCGGCAAGAAAGGAGCCTGTGACTGGGAACCAGCCACCCCGCAAAGACCCTTCATTGACATATAGTACGATATCGTATATTCTTCCTATCGGAATGCCCTCCTCGTTGACACCATCGGCACCCGCGATCATCGCGTCGATCCAGCGATCGACCCACCTCATCACCTCCTATCTCGAACGCGAGGTGCCGGGGCTCGGCCAGGCCGACGCGCACGTTCTGGCGGCCCTGGCGGACGCGGGAAGCCGCACCGTCGCCGAACTCCACCGTGACTTTGGACATAAGCGCTCCACGCTCACGAGTATCCTCGACCGGCTCGAGACACGCGGGCTCGTCACGAGGGAGATCGAGCGGACCGACCGGCGATCGTTTCGCATCCGCCTCACCCCCAGAGGCGCGCAGACGGCGCATCGCGTCGCCAGGGCGTTTCGCAAGGTGGAAGTCCGTGTCGGACGCGCAACCTCCGACGCCGCCCTGCGCGGCTTCTGGGCGACGCTGGAGGGTTTGGAAAGGATCTTGCGATGAAACCCGAGCACCAGCAGGTGCTCGAGACGTTTCCCCTGCCCTTCTGAGCATGGATCATACCCAGACGCCGCCGCGCGAAGCGTTCACGCGCGAGGAACGGAAGATCATCGAGACGTACCGAACCCCAAAGGAGGTCCAGGGGTTTCTGCGCTCGCTGCGTTACAATCACGAACGGCTTGGTGAGACGCTCCGGTCGTTTCGCGAGATCGCCAAGGTGCGGCAGGTCCACTGCCTGGAAGCCGCGCTGACCGCCACCACAATCCTGGAGCAGCACGGCTATCCTCCCCTGGTAGTGAGCATGGAATCCCAGGACAATCTGGATCACGTGATCTTCGTCTTCAAGCGCCGCGGGCGGTGGGGATCCGTGGCGCGGTCGAGGGACTTCGGCCTGCACGGACGGCGGCCGGTGTTTC
>CBRGMJ010000235.1:0-3858 GCA_967797525.1 uncultured bacterium
TTCCGTGTGCCGATGAGATCCGCTTCATTCCCGTCAGCGACGAGTCCGTCAAGTTGACCAACTTGACGACGGGGGCGCTGGACCTGGTCGACAGCGTCCCGCCGAAGGACGTGGCGGGACTCAAGCAGGACAACAAGTTCAAGTACTTCGAGGTCAGCGACCTCGGGTGGCGTTCGCTCGACATCAACGTCACGCGCCCGCCCTTCGATACCAAGGCCGTCCGCCAGGCGGTCGCGTGGGCCATCGATCGAGACGTCATCGTGCGCGCCGTGCTCTTCGGCACAGGCGTGGTAGCGCATGGTCCGATCTCGCCGATGCATCCAGGGTATCAGCGGGCGTTTGCGCCCTACCGCCGCAACGTCGAGAAGGCCAAGGGCTTGCTCTCCGAAGCAGGCCGGGCGGGCGGTTTCGGGTTCACCGTCATGGTTCCGCGGTTCGAGGTGCGCGAGCAGGTGGCCCAGGTACTGAGGGAGCAACTTGCCGAGGTCGGAATCCAGCTGGATATCCAGCTCGTCGATTTTGGCGACTACGTCCGCCGGCTGCGGACGAAAGACTACGCGGCCCAGATGGGCGGGTGGAGCGGTCGCCCCGATCTCGACGGCAGCCTGCACTTCATGTTCCATGGACGGGGCTCGCAGAATGTGACCGGGTACGACAATGCCAAAGTGAACGAACTGCTCGACCGGGCGCGCACCGTGACCGATCAAAACGTGCGGGTTCGTCTGTATCAGGCGGCGCAGGTCATCGTCGCGGATGAGGCGCCCAGCGTCTTTCTCTTCTACCTGCCGCAGAACGAGGCGGCGACCGCGCGAGTCGAGGGCTACCGATCGAGCCCGGACAACATCCTGAGGTTGAAGTACGTGTCAATTCGCAAGTAGACAGCGCGCGTGGTACAGTTTCTCGTCAATCGCATCTGGAGCATGCTCCCGGTGCTGCTCGTGCTCAGCATCGTGACGTTTGCCGTCATGCGGTTGATTCCGGGGGACCCCGTCGAAATCATGTGGGGGGGTGAGGTGAGCCGCGAAGCGGTGGAAGCCGCGCGCACCCGGCTCGGTCTCGATCGGCCACTCCCGCTGCAATACCTGTGGTGGCTCTCTCGGGTGGGGCGCGGTGACCTGGGGTTCTCGCTGCGCACCCACCAGCCTGTCACAGAGGCGATCGCGCAGCGGCTCCCAGTGACCGTGGAATTGACGCTCATCGCGATGGGGCTCGTCCTCCTGGTGGGCGTTCCGCTGGGGGTCCTTGTCTCGGTACGCCGGCAGACGGCCATCGATACCACGACCTCCGTGCTCTCGTTGCTGGGGCTGTCGGTTCCCAGTTTTTTCTTGGGGATCGTCCTCATTGACCTGCTCGCCCTGCGTCTCCATTGGCTCCCATCGCTCGGTTACGTCTCGGTCACCGAGCGTGCCGTTGACAATCTCCGACACATGATCTTGCCGGCGGTCGCGCTGGCCGCGGGGCTCGCCGCGGTGATCCTGCGGATGGTCCGGGGCAGCATGCTGGAAGTGCTCTCGCAGGAGTTCATCCTGGTGGCGCGTTCAAAGGGTCTGCAAGAGCGCCAGGTCATCTTCAAACACGCGCTGCGGAACGCGCTGCTGCCGGTGGCGACTGTGGCAGGGTTGCAGATGGGGACCCTGCTTGGCGGCACCGTGTTGGTCGAGACGGTGTTCGGCCTGCCGGGAGTCGGGCGATTGCTCCTGGACGGCATCCTCGCCAGAGACTACCCCATCGTCCAGGGAACGGTGCTGCTGCTCGCCACCGCGCGCGTTGGGACCAGTCTCGTGGTCGATTGTCTCTATGCGGGCCTCGATGCCCGCATCAGGTTCGAGTAGCTGATGGGCACCACCGGTATCGTTGGGCTCGCGCTCTTGTTCGCCCTGCTGGTGATGGCGATCATGGCGCCGGCGATCGCGCCATACCCGCCCACTAAACAAGATCTGGATCACGTGCTGGCCCGTCCAAACCGGCAGCACCTCCTCGGCACCGACGATCTCGGGCGCGACCTGTTGACACGGGTCATGTATGGGGCGCGGGTCTCTGTGACGGCCGGCTTCGTCTCGGTGGGCGCCGCGGCAGTGCTGGGTGTGCCGCTCGGACTGGCCGCCGGCTACTATCGCGGCCTCACCGACACACTCATCATGAGGACGATGGACGGACTGCTGGCCTTCCCCGCCCTGGTGCTCGCGATGGCGATCACCGCCGCGTTGGGCCCGGGCATCAGAAATGTGATCGTCGCCGTGGCGGCGGTCACGTGTCCGGCCTTTGCGCGCCTCGCCAGAGGCCAGGTTCTCTTGCTCAGGGAGTTGGAGATGGTCGCGGCGGCCAGGGCGGTCGGGATGGGTGACGCCAGGATCCTATTCCGGTACATGGTCCCGAACATGATGTCTGTGTTGATCATTCAAGGCGCGCTCAGCGTGGGGCAGGCGATTCTGACGGAAGCGGGTCTGAGCTTTTTGGGTCTCGGCATCCAACCCCCCACCCCCGCTTGGGGCTCGATGATCGAAATCGGACGGCGGTACCTCGAGCAGACCCCGTGGATGAGCGCGGGGCCCGGCGTCGCCATCTTGCTCACCGTGCTCGGTTTCAACTTCAGCGCCGACGCGCTGCGTGATGCGCTCGATCCGCGGTTGCTGCGAACGGGCGGGCGAGGGGCATGATTCGAGTGCACGAGCACGCCCCACCGCCGGCGGCCGATCTCCTGGATCGCGCGCGTCGTATCGCCCCCGCGACCATCGGCCACCTGCGGGAGATCGGCTTTGTGGATACCGGCATCGTCCCTCTCGTGACGCCGGTGTCGGTGGTCGGGCCGGCACTCACCGCCAGGATGGTCTCACCCGACGGCGGCGCCGTCCACATGGCCATCGACGCGGCCCACGCGGGGGATGTGCTCGTCATCGACACGGGCGGCGATCGCGCGCACGCCTGCTGGGGGGACGGCACGACGCTCGCCGCCCAAACCCGCGGGATCGCGGCGGTCATCATCGACGGCGTCGCCACGGATGTCCAGGACATCCGGCGGATGCGGTTCCCGGTGTTCTGTCGCGGTCTATCCGTCCTGACGGTGAAAGCCGTGTACAACGACGGCGAGGTCAACGGCGTGATCACGTGCGGGGGCGCGACGGTGTCGCCGGGAGATCTCGTGATAGCGGACGACAACGGCATCGTCATCATTCCACCTGATGAAATGGAGCGCCTACTGGCCGCCGCCGAAAAATTTGAGGAGCACGAAGGGCGCATTCGCGCGCGGCTCGCGGCGGGTGAATCGCTGGTCGAGATCGTTCGAGCGATGTCTCGCGAACACCAAGGAGGGAACCGGTGAAAGTCTACATTTCCGTGGATATGGAGGGTATTACCGGCGTGGCGGTCAAGGCGCAGGTCGTGGAAGGACACCCGGCCTATGAGCGGGCGCGCCGCTTCATGACAAGCGACATCAATGCCGCGGTGGCCGGGGCGTTTGACGCGGGCGCGACCGAAGTGGTGGTAAACGACGGCCACTTCACCATGACCAACATCCTGCTCGAGGACCTCGACCCGCGGGCGCGGCTCATCACCGGCCGGAACAAACACCTGGCCCAGATGGAGGGTTTGGACTCCTCCTACACGGCCGTCTTTTATGTCGGCTACCACGCCAGCGTCGGGACGGCCAACGCGGTGATCAATCACACCTATCTCGGCAAGGCCGTGCGGGAGATTCGTCGAAACGGACGCGCCGCCAGCGAGGCGGAGATCAACTCCGGAATCGCCGGTCACTTTGGCGTGCCGATCGCGCTGATCACCGGCGATGACAAGGCGGTCGCCGAAGCGACGGCCGCGCTGGGCAACATCGAGAGCGTCGTGGTCAAGCGAGGGCTTGATCGC
>CBRGMJ010000236.1:0-3836 GCA_967797525.1 uncultured bacterium
CGGAGCCTCGGGGCGTGGTGCAGGCGATCGCGTTGCGCAACGCGGGTGTGGCCCTGCGAGCCGGGATCACGACGCTGCGTGACTGCGGGGGCTTCCCCGACACGCTGTACTCGCTCCGCCGCGCGATCGCGCTGGGCTACGCGCCGGGTCCGCGTTTGGTGCTGGCAGGCTGGCCGATCACGATTACCGGCGGGCACTGCCACTACTTCGGCGGCGAGGCCGATGGGATCGAGGGTGTGCGGGCGAAGGTGCGTGTGGCGATCAAAGGCGGCGCCGAGTACATCAAAGCGATGGCGAGCGGCGGCGGGACGCCCGGTACGCAGGGCTGGCGTCCCGCGTTCAGCCGGGACGAAGCCGCGGCGATCGTCGATGAGGCCCATCGGTTCGGGTATCATGCGACCCTGCATTGCACATGCGCAGAGGCGATCGACTTTGCGGTCCTGGCCGGTGTGGATGAAATTCAGCACGCGGGGTTCGCCACTGGGTCTGACGGAGGTCAACGGTTTGACGCCGCGGTCGCCGATCGGCTGGCGAAATCCGGAGTGCCGGTGTGCCCCACGTTGAGCGTCGGTCGGTTTGTCTACCAGGCCGTCGCAGCCAAAGAGAACCCGACTCAGGAAGACCGCGAATCCGCCGACCGGTTCGAGCAAATGGCCCACGGGACCCTGTCGAATGCGGCCGAGCTGCACCGTCGCGGGGTTCCGTTTGTCGGCGGCAGCGACGCCGGCTGGCGGTACAGCCCCTTCGACGCCCTGCACGTGGAGATCGAGTTGATGGCAGCAGCCGGGCTCACGCCGCTCGAGGCGATTACGGCTGCGACGAGCGCCGCGGCCCGGGTGTTGGGCCTCGAGAAGGAGACCGGCGCGCTTCGGGTTGGATTGGCGGCGGACCTGATCGCGGTCGCCGGTCGCCCGGGCCAGGATATTCGCGCCCTGCGCGACGTCCGCATGGTGATGCGCCAGGGGATCCCGGTTACAGGTCCCTGATTTAGGCGAGGACCCCCGCAAAGTCCCCCCCGACCAACCGTTTCTTTTGTTGGAACGACTGAAACGGTTGCTTGCGTCGGAGGAGGCAGTTATGAGAGTCATCCGGCAGATTCTGGCCGTCGGCAATACCCTGGGAGTCACGCTCCCGCCTGAACTGCTCCGAGCGTACGAACTGCATTGGCAGGCCCTGGTGATCATCCGCCCCACACGCGAAGGAATCCTCGTTCAACCGGTAGAGGTGATTTCGCCACTGTCACCCCGCACCAGCGAGGTCATGGAAAGGGCGATCGTCCGTCGATACGCCAGGGTGGCCGACGCCGTCGAGGGGGTAGGGGAGGAGAAGAAGCGCATCCGAAGAACCCTTATCTAATTCAGACCCGTACGCGCGCAGAGGAGAGGGATGAGCATGCACAGGCGTTCGATCGTCTGGCTCGCGGCTCTGGTCGCCATTATTCTGGCGGTCGGGGTGGACGCATCCGGTCAGTCCGCGGCCCAGGCTCCGCCGCCGGACGCGAAGCCGGGTGGCAAGCTGGTCCTCGGCTTTCAGTACGAACCGGTCACGCTCGATCCGCAGGTGACGGGACAGGCCAACGCGATCCGCGTCTTGGTGAACATCGTCGACGGCCTGGTCTATGTCGACCAGGAAGGCAATATCAAGCCGATGCTGGCCGAGCGGTGGCGCATCAGCCCCAACGGCAAGATTTACACGTTCTTCCTGCGCAAGGGCATCAAGTTCCACGACGGCACGCCGTTCAACGCGCAGGCGGTCAAGTTCACGCTCGACCGCGTCATGGACCCGGCGACCGCGTCGCAGGGCGGGCGCATCTCGATCGGCCCCTACGAGAAATCTGAAGTGATCGATGACTACACGGTGCGCATCACGCTGAAAGAAGCGTTCGCGCCCTTCCTGGCCAACCTGGGCCCGGGCACGCTGTCGCCGGTCTCCCCGACGGCCGTCCAGAAGCTCGGCAAGGACTTTGGGCGGGCGCCGGTCGGCACCGGGGCGTTCAGCGTCAAAGAATGGAAGGCGAAGGACCACATCACGCTCGTCCGCAACCCCGACTGGAAGCTGGCGCCGATGACCAACCGCGGCGCGGCCTATCTCGAAGAGATCACGATCAAATTCATTCCGGAAGATGCCGTGCGCGCGGCAGTGCTGGAGACCGGCGAAGTCGATGCGATCGAAGACGTCCCGGCGCAGAACGTCGCCGACTTCAAGAAGACGCCGAGCAAGTTCACGGTCTACCAAGTGAACTTCCCCGGCTCGCCGCGCCAGGCGATGCTCAACACGCAGAAGACGCCGACGAACGAGTTGAACGTTCGCCGTGCGATCCTCCACGCGACCAACGTCGAAGCGCTAAATCGTACCCTCTACTTCAACGTGTATCCGATTGGCAACGGCATCATGAGCGCGGCGACCCCGATGGCTATCAAGGGGCAGTTCCGGCAGGCGTACCCGTACGATCAGGGCCGCGCGCGGGCGCTACTCGAAGAGGCCGGCTGGCGCGTCGGCGCCGGCGGTGTGCGCGAGAAGGGCGGCCAGAGGCTGCGGGTTGGGATCTACATCTTGACCGACATTCCGCAGTTCCGGCCGCTGGCCGAGTTCATCCAGGCCAACCTGAACGAGGTCGGCTTCGACGCGTTCATCTGGGCCCAGTCGCGCAGCCCCTGGTTCGCGGCGCTCGGCAACGGTGACCACAACCTGGCGCCGATGGGTCTGTGGTCTTCGGATCCCGATATGATGCGCGGGCTGTATCACTCGAACGGCAGCGCGTTCTCCTGGTCGTTCTACAAGAACCCCGAGCTCGACAAGCTCGTCGAAGACGGCATCCAGAGTACCAATCCGAGGATCCGCCAGCAGTATTATGTGAAAGCGCAGGAGCTCCTGATGCGCGACGCGGTCGCGCTCCCCATTCACGAGCAGGTCAACGTCTTTGCCATCAAGACGCCATACAAGGGCCTCGGGTTCAACGTGAACGCCTATCCTGTGTACTACGACATGTATGTGAAGCGATAGCGCTGCGGCGCACGAAGGGCGCGTGATCGAGGCGGCCGTGGGGGGAACCCTGCGGCCACCTTTGTGGACGTCGGGTTTCCGGAGGCGTTCGCCTGTACCTGTTTCTGCTTAAGCGGTTGCTGGCCGCGGTGCCCGTGCTCCTGGGCATCTCGGTCGCGGCGTTCCTGATGATGCACCTGGTGCCGGGCGATCCCGCGAAGATGATGCTCGGCGAACTGGCCGTGCAGAAGGAGGCTGTGGAGAACCTGCGCCGCGTCCTGGGGCTCGACGACCCGGTGCCCGTGCAATACTGGCGGTTTCTGACCCGGGCGCTCCGCGGCGACCTGGGTCGATCGGTCCTGGAGAACCAGCCCGTCGCGCGGATGATCTGGCAGGTCCTCCCGTCGACGATCGAGTTGACGCTGACGGGGCTCGGCATCGCAGTGTTTCTCGGCGTGCTGTTAGGCGTCACAGCGGCCGTGCGTCATCGCACCTGGATGGACAACGCGAGCATGATCGTAGCGTTGTGGGGCGTCTCGATGCCGACGTTCTGGATGGGTCTGCTCCTGATTTTCCTGTTCTCGCTGAAGCTGGGATGGCTGCCCGCGACGGGACAGGGCGGCTTCGAGCGTCTGATCATGCCCGCGTTCACGTTGGGCTACGTGGCCGCGGCAGTGATCGCGCGCCTGGTGCGGTCGAGCATGCTCGAAGTACTACGACAGGAGTACGTGCGGACCGCGCGGGCCAAGGGTCTGGCGGAGCGGTTCGTCGTCTATCGACACGCGCTGAAGAACGCGCTAATTCCTGTCGTCACGGTGCTGGGGCTGCAGTTTGGGGCGCTGCTCGGCGGCACC
>CBRGMJ010000237.1:0-3817 GCA_967797525.1 uncultured bacterium
AGAACGACAGCAGCGCGGCCGATCGCGCAGCACGTTTGAAGACAAACTCAAGCAGTTCCTGAAGGAAAGTGAAGAGCGGCTGCTCGACCTAAAGCGCAACACCGAAGCCAAGCGAGGCGGCCGCCGCAAGAAGTAACACGCAGACGCTACTCGATCCCCAGCAGCCAGATAACCTCCTCAAACGTCTTCCACATGATGTCGTCCTTCTCGAGCCGTCGAGACACTTCAGGGACGTCTTCACGCTTGTCGAGCTCGCCCAGCTGCTCGTCCATGCGCTCGAGCCGCGTACGGACGCCGATGATCTCGGGCAGCCCCGATGCCAGCGGCAGCGACGCCCTGATCTTTTCGAGCAGATCGCTCTCGACCTTGCGCGCGATGCGGTCCATCTCCTGGGCTTCCATCTTCGAGTAGATCACCAGCCCGCGGCGCTCTTCCAGCGCCGCGATGGCCGTCTCGCGCAGTTGCTTCAGTAGTGGATCACCAGTCTCACGCCGCGCCATCCCCGGGACCTCCCCCTTCGCCTCCCGCGACCGCCCGCCCCGCCGGCCGCAGCTCCTGATCACGATACTGCAAATGATACAGCTTGGTATAGATGCCGCCGCGCGCCAGCAGGTCGCGGTGCGAGCCCTCTTCGGTCAGGTGGCCCCGGTGGATCACGAGAATCCGGTCGACGTGCTGGATCGTCGAGAGCCGGTGCGCGATGATGATCGACGTCCGGTTGTGCATCACACGCCGCAAGGCCTCCTGGATCACGATCTCGGTCTCGGTGTCGACGCTGCTGGTCGCTTCGTCGAGCACGAGCAACACCTCGGGGTTGTGTGCGATGGCCCGCGCGAACGCGATCAACTGCTTCTGCCCCACCGAGAGGGTCGCCCCGCGCTCATGCACCTCGGCCCGGTAGCCGCCGGGCAGTTTGGTGATGAAGGCCGACGCGTTGACAAATTCCGCCGCCTGGCGGACCTGCTCGGGCGTAATCGACTTCGTGCCCAACCGGATATTGTCCTCGATGGTGCCGGAGAATAGGAAGACGTCTTGCAGCACCAGGCCGATGTGCCGGCGGAGCTCGCGCTGGTCCCACTGCCGGACGTCGATCCCGTCGACCAGCACCTGACCGCGCTGGACATCGTAGAACCTGGTGATCAGGTTGATAATGGACGACTTACCCGCGCCGGTGTGCCCCACCAACGCCACGCGCTCGCCGCGTTGGATCTTGAAGGAGACGCCCTTCAAGACCCAGTCTTCGCCCTCGTAGGCGAACCAGACGTCGCGGAACTCGATCTCACCGCGGATGGATTGCGCGCGCACGGGCGCCGGAGGATCCGCAACCTCGATCGGCTCGTCGAGCAGGCGGAAGATGCGCTCGGACGACGCCATCGCCGCCTGCAGGATGTTGTACTTCTCGGCCAGGTCCTCGATCGGATCGAAGAAACGCTGCGTGTACTGGATGAACGCCACGACCAACCCGACGCTGACGGCGCCGGCCAGCGCCTGCCGGCCGCCGTAGGCGATGATGACCGCCACCGCGACGGCGCTCATCGCGCCGACAGTCGGATGAAACATCGCAAACGAGCGCATCGCGGCCATGTTGGCCACGAAATGGTCGTTGTTGAGCGTGTCGAAGCGATGGTGCTCGCGGCGCTCGCGGCCGAACAGCTGTACGATCGCCATCCCCATGATGTGCTCGTTGAGGAAGGCGTTGATGCGGGCCAACCGGACGCGCACCGCGCGGTATGAGTCACGCGCCTGCACGCGAAAGCGGGCGGTGAAGTAGATGATCACTGGGAGCACGACGAGGGTGGCAATCGCGAGGCGCCAGTCGAGCCAGACCAGGATGGCGACGATGCCGACCAGGGTCACCAGGTCGCCAAACACGGCGACCACACCCTGCGTGATCACCTCATTCAGCGCGTCGATGTCGTTGGTGATGCGCGTGACGAGCCGCCCGACCGGCTGGCGCGTAAAGAACGAGATCGACAGACGCTGCAGGTGCGCGAACAACTCCATGCGCAGGTCATACATGGCCTGCTGGCCGACCCGCTGCATCACGTACGACTGCGCGTAGCGCAGCCCGAACTGGGCGAGGAGCGCCGCGAAGTACGCCAGGACCACGAGTTCCAGGCCTTCCAACCGCTTCGGCGCAATGTGCTCGTCAATGGCAATCCGCACAAGATAGGGCCCGACCAAACTCGCCAGCGACGTCAGGAGCAACAGCACGATGGCGCCGACAACGGCAGCTCGGTACGGCCGCACGTACCGCAGCAGCCGGCGCATGAGCCGCGAGTCGTACGCGGCGCCGAGAATGTCATCCTCTTGGAAGGTCATGCTCATGATGGCGTCAACTCGTCGGCGTCGAGCGCGTCGCGCAGGAGCTGTTTCTGGTAGAGATCGGCATACAGGCCGCCGCGGACCAGCAGCTCGTCGTGCGTCCCCTGCTCGACGATCCGGCCGGCGTCGAGGACCGCGATCAGGTCGGCGTGCCGCACGGTTGAGATGCGGTGCGAGATCAGGATGCTGGTGCGCGACTGCATGTAGCGCCGCAGCCCCTGCAGGATCTCTTCTTCGGTGCTCGTGTCGACGCTGCTCAGCGCGTCGTCGAGAATCAAGATCGCTGGGTCGCGCGCGAGCGCCCGCGCGATCGTGGCGCGCTGTTTCTGCCCGCCCGACAGCGTCACGCCGCGTTCGCCGACAACGGTTTGATAACCGAGGGGGAAGTCCTCGAGATCGCGGGCGATCTGGGCGATCTGCGCCGCCTCGCGCACGCGAGGCGCGGCGTCGCGTATGCGAGGCGCGGCGTCGCGCACGCGCTGCCCGTTGCCGCCGGCCTCCCCGTTGCCGTTGGCCGCACCGTTGACGTGCCCCCCGTCCCCGTCGATGCCAAAGGCCAGATTGCCCTCCAGCGAGTCGGAGAAAAGGAACGGCTCCTGCGGCACGAACCCGATCGCGCCGCGCAGTGTCGAGAGACTCAGGTGGCGCGCATCGACGCCATCGATCAGCACGGCGCCCTGCGTCGGATCGATGAGCCGAGGGATCAGCGACACGAGCGTCGTCTTGCCCGATCCTGTAGGCCCGACGACGGCCACCGTCGCCCCGGCCGGGATCGTCAGCGTGATGTCGTGCAGCACCGGCTGCTTATCGTAGGCGAACGAGACGTGGCGAAACTCGATCTGACCGCGCACCCGGTCGAGCGCGACCGGTGACGGTGACTCGGCGATGACCGGGCGCGTCTCGAAGATGTCATCGAGTCGCCGCATCGATGCGAACCCCTGCTGGATCAGGTTGGTGGTCCAGCCGAGCGCGATCATCGGCCACGAGAGCATCATCAGGTAGCCAAAGAATTGCACGAGCTGCCCCAGCGTCATCCGTCCCGACATCACCGCGAGACCGCCCTGCCACAGGACGAGCGCGGACGCCGACCCGAGGATGAAGGTCATCGCGGGCCACAGCGCCCCGGACGTGCGGGCGAGCTTCACGGCGCGCCGCACATACTCGCGGTTGATGTCTCCAAACGCCTCGATCTCCGCCTGCTCCTGGGCGAACGCCTTGACGACCCGGATGCCCGAGAAGTTCTCCTGCGCGCGGGCCGACAGCGTGCTGAACTGTTCCTGCACTTGCTCGAACTCGCGGTGGATGCGCCGGCCGAGGATCACAAAGACCACGCTGACCATCGGCAGCATCACCATCACGAGCAGCGCCAGCGGCGCGTCGATTGTAAACATCAGCACGCTGGCCGCCACGAACATCACGATCGTGTTGGACGAGTGCATCAACCCCGCCGTGACGAGACGGGTCACCGCGTTCAGGTCGTTGATCGCGCGGG
>CBRGMJ010000238.1:0-3815 GCA_967797525.1 uncultured bacterium
CACCGGTGGTTGATCATTGCTCTGCTCTTCGCCGTGGTCGCCGCGACCGCATTTCCGGCAACCGCGCAGGCGCCGCAGGCTCCGAAGATCCTGCGCGTCGCGGTCGATACGAACCTGCCATGGCTCGACCCGCACGTCGGTCCGCAGTTCGCCCTGCGGGAAATCGCCTCGCACGTGTTCGAGGCGCTCGTGACGGTCGGCACGGATCACAGTGTGATCCCTCAGTTGGCCGCGGGATGGACCGTGAGTCCCGAGGGATTGAACTACACATTCACGCTACGGCCCGGCATAAAATTCCACAATGGAAAGACACTCGTAGCAGAAGATGTAAAAGCATCACTCGAACGGTATATACAGGTCGGCGTACGGCGGGCCGACCTTGCCGGCGTCCAAAGCGTCACCGTCGTGGATCCCCTGACCATCCGCGTCACCCTGAAAGAACCGCAGGGATCCTTTGCCGGCATCCTGGCGATTCCGTTGGGGATGATTGCCATCATGCCGCGGGAGATGGCAGAGGGTGTGCGCGATCCGATCCAACCACCCAACCTGATTGGGACGGGACCGTTCCGTCTGGTGGAATGGGCCCGCGACCGGCAGATCACGCTGCGCCGGTTCCCGGACTACAGCCGCGACACGCGGTCTCCGGCTTCGGGTCTCGGGGGCGAGCGCCGCGCGCTTGTGGATGAGATCCACTACATCTCGGTGCTCGAGGGCGGGACGCGACAGGCGGCCCTGGAGCGCGGCGACGTGGACTATGCGGTCTCGCTGCCGCCGACCGGATACGATCGGCTCCAGAGCTCGTCGACGCTTCGACCGATGGTGATCAAGCCGTTTGCGCAGGTCGTCGTCCAGATGAACGCAAGCCGCCCACCCTTCAACAACGTCAAGGCGCGGCAGGCGGTGTCGCGGGGCCTCGACATGGAAGCGATCATGCGCGCCGTCACGAGCAATCAATCGGCATTCTACCGCCTGAACCCAAGCATCTTCTTCCCCGAACAACAAGTGTGGCACAACACGGCGGGGAGCCAGTTCTACAATACGAAGAACCTCGAGGTGGCCCGGCAGCTGCTGCGGGAGTCGGGGTACGATGGCCGGACGATCGTCTTTGTGAGCATTCGTGACATCGACTGGATGTTTCGGGCCGCCATCGCGGCGAAGCCGCAACTCGAGGCCATCGGGTTCAAGGTCGATCTGATGCCCCGCGATCTTCCCGGTCAGGTGGCCATGCAGCGGGAATGGAACTTCGACATGGCGACGAACGGGATGACGACCCGGACCGATCCTACCGGATACAATTATCTGCTGCAGTGCCAGGCGTCGTGGGAAACCTACGGCTACTGCGACAGCGAGATGGACAAGTGGCTGGTCGTCGGATTGCGCGTCCGCGATCCCGAGCGGCGCGCACAGGCGTACGCGAACGCGCAGCGGGCGTTCTATGACAGCGTGCCCTTTGTGAAGATCGGAGACTTTCACTCCATGGATGGCGCGAGCCAGGCGCTCAAGGGGTATCAAGTCTTCTTCCAGCGGCGGTTCTGGAACGTCTCGAAGTAACGCGACGCCCTTTGGCGAGACGCATGGGCTGCGGGGGGGCGGCACATCGCCCCCCGGTTTGCTGCTGCTCGTCGGCGCAGAGATCCACAGATAGGAGGTGGCCGTGAAGATCACCGACGTGAAGGCCGTCTATCTCCGTCTACCCTCCATCGAGGTGCGGGCCGACGGGACCCAGGATGCCCTCTTGGTGAAGGTCACAACCGACGTGGGTATCACCGGTGTCGGGGAGGTCGATTCGTCGCCGCTGGCGGCGAAGGGCGCGATCGAGGCGCCCATGTCGCACAGCATCGCCACCGGCTTGCGCGAGGTCGCGGTCGGCGAGGATCCGTTTGCCTACGAGAAGATCTGGCACCGGATGTATCAAGCGTCACGCTACGCCGGCAGGCGGTCGCTGTTCATCCACGCGATGAGCGGTATCGACCTGGCGCTCTGGGACATCATGGGGAAGGCACTCAAGATGCCCGCCTATCGGCTGCTCGGCGGCGGGTTTCGTTCGAAGGTGCGCGCCTATGCGAGCACGTTGTTTGGTCGCAGCTTGGAGGCCACCGGCGCACGTGCGCGCTGGTGTGTCGACCGCGGCTACACGGCCGTAAAGTTCGGCTGGGATCCCATGGGACAAGACCCCGACTACGACGAGGCGCTCGTTCGCACGATCCGCGAGGCCGTCGGTCCCAAGGTCGACGTGCTGATCGACGCGGGGCAATGCTATGACACCAAGACCGCCATCCAGATGGCGCATCGATTTGAGCCGTACCGGCCGTATTGGTTTGAAGAACCATTGAACCCCGACAACCTCGACGGCTACGCGCGCCTGACACAAGCGAGCCGGCTGCGAATCGCCGCCGGTGAGGCGGAGAGCGAGCGTCACTCCTACATCGACCTGATGGATCGCGGGCTCATCGATGTCGTGCAGATCGATCCGACGCGGGTCGGCGGGCTTACGGAGGCGAAGAAGATCGCGTATGCGGCCTATGACCGCGGCCGCGCGGTGATCAATCACTCGTTTACGACCGATATCAACGTCGCCGCCTCGTTGCATCTGCTGGCCTCGATCCCCGACGCGCCGTTGCTGGAATTCTGTGTCGAAGACTCACCGCTGCGCCAGCAGCTCGCGCGCAATCCTATCAAGGTGGTCGACGGCTACGCGGCGGTGCCCGAAGGACCGGGTCTGGGCGTTGAGGTCGATGAATCGGTGGTCGAGCGGTACACGGTGAAGGTCTGAAGCGGCCATGGCGTTTTCCTTCATCCAGATCACCGATCATCACCTTGGCCCGAGCGAGCAGACGTACAATCATGGGTACGCGACGGCATATGCATTGGGCCGGGTGATGGATCATATCGCGGAGGCGGATGGGTGGGGGGCTGAGTTCCTCATCTGCACCGGCGACCTTGTCAACACGGGAACGCTTGATGAGTACTCCTTTTTCCGCCGCCTCGTGGGGTTGCAGGGCACGACCGGGGCCCCGGGACCGCTCGCGCTTTCCCGGGGCCGGCTGCGCAACCTTCCCGCGTACTTCATCCCGGGGAACCACGACGCGCGCCCCGTGTTCTTCAACGGGTTTTTCTCCGGCACGCCGTCATCTGCCGGGAACATGGTGTTCGAGCACAAGGGCGTGCAGTTCTTGTGTCTGGACTTTGGCACCGGCGGACGCGTCGGAGAGGTTTTGCCGGAGACCCTGGCATTTTTGCGCGGGCGCCTCGCCGGCGGCCGGCCGACTGTGCTCTTGATGCACTACCATCCGGTCCCGGTCGGCATCCCGTGGCTCGACGCGGCCGTGCCTGAGCGGATCGAGGCGTTCTGGGATGTCGCCGCATCGGGGCGGGTGCTCGGAGTATTCTTCGGTCACGCGCACACGACTGTCGATACGCGAGTCAGGGGCATCCCGGTCATGGGGCTGCGGTCCACGAATTTTCAGTTCGCGCCCTCCGAACAGCCGCTGTACTGTTTGCTGCCGCCGCACTATCGGGTGGTCACGGTGCATCGCGACGCGTTGACGAGCCAGATTTACGAAGCTGCGCTGTGAGAATCACCGCGATCCGCCCGGTGATCGTCAACGCGCGGATGCGCAACTGGATCCTTGTGAAGGTCGAGACTGATGAGGGGCTTGTCGGCTGGGGAGAGGCGTCTCTCGAGTGGAAGACGCGGGCGGTGACCGGCGCCATCGCCGACCTCGAGCCGTTCATCACCGGCCAGGACCCGCGCCGGATCGAGCACCTGGTTCAGATCATGTACCGCCAGCCATTTTTCCGGGGCGGGATCGTCA
>CBRGMJ010000239.1:0-3795 GCA_967797525.1 uncultured bacterium
CGACTCTCTTGGGTTCGGGGTATGTGATCGAGAAGGGCCGGAGTGGTGGCGTAATGTTCGATGGCCGCGGCACGCGTGGGGCTGGCCGAACTCGCGCTGTCAGGGTGCGCGACGACCACCGATCATCACTATGTCTTCCACACGACGAGCGCCGGGCTCGACCTGCTGGAGGCTGAGATCAAGGCGGCCGTCGAGATCGGGCTGCGGTTCCATCCGTGCCGCGGGTCGATGGACCTCGGGCAATCCCAGGGCGGTCTGCCGCCTGATGTCATCGTGCAGGACACCGACGACATCCTGGCGCAGACCGAGACCGCCGTCAGGACGTTCCACGACCCGGCACGCGGGTCGATGCTGCGGATCGCCGTGGCGCCCTGTTCGCCGTTTTCCGTGACGCCGCGGCTGATGCGCGAGTCGGCCGATCTCGCCCGACGGCTCGGCGTCCGACTGCACACGCACATCGCCGAGACGCGCGACGAGGACGCGTACTGCGCGGCGACGTTCAATCGGAAACCGGTCGAACTGCTGGATGACCTGGGCTGGCTGGGGCCGGACGTCTGGCTCGCGCATTGCGTGCACGTGCACGAACCGGGCATCCGCCGCATGGCGGACAGCGCAACCGGCGCGGCGTGGTGTCCCACCTCCAACCAGCGGCTGGGGGCCGGCGTCCTGCCCGTGCGATCGCTCCTGGATGCGCGCGTGCGTGTAGGGCTTGGGGTCGACGGTTCGGGGTCGAACGACGGCGGACATATGCTGGCGGAAGCGCGCGCGGGCATGCTGGTCTCGCGGATCGGGCCGGACGCCGCGTCGACGGCCCGCGGGCTCTCCGCGCGCGAGGTACTCCGCGTGGCGACGCGCGGGAGTGCCGCGTGTCTCGGACGCGACGACATCGGGTCGATCGAACCCGGGCAGCGCGGTGACGTCGCCGTCTTCAGAGTCGATGGCATCGAATTTACGGGTGCCGAAGCGGACCCGGTGGCCGCCCTCGTGTATTGCACCCCGCAGCGCGTACACTATCTCGTCGTCGAAGGGCGGCCGGTGGTGCGTGACGGCCGGCTCGCCACCGCGGATGAGTCGGTGATCGGCGCAGACGGGCGACGGGTCGCGCGCCGCATCCTGGCGTCGCGCGCAGGGCAGGGCTCCAGGTGAGCCTCCGCACGATTCGCGTCACGCGTGGCGGTGTCGGCGAAAGCCCCCGGCGCGTCGATGGAGTCCCCAAGGTCAAAGGGCAGTTTCAGTTCGGCAGCGATCTCTGGGCCGACGGCATGGTGTGGGGCCATACGCTTCGCAGCCCGCACCCCAGCGCCCGCATCCGATCGATCGACGTCTCGAAGGCGCTGGCGACCCCTGGGGTGGCGTGCGTGCTGCTGGCGGCCGACGTGCCGGGCAAGAAGACGTATGGGCTGGAGTTTGCGGATCAACCGGTGCTGGCGTGGGATCGAGTGCGATACGCCGGCGAGCCCGTCGCGATCCTCGCCGCCCGCGATCCCGAAACCGCACGGCGCGCGGCGGACAAGATGACGGTCGACTATGATGTCCTGCCCGCGGTCACCGACATGGAACACGCGCTACGGGCCGACGCTCCTCGCGTGCACGAATTCGGCAACGTCCTGCGTCACGTGCGGATCGAGCACGGCAACCCCGCGGCTGCGGTCGACATGTGGGTCGATGGCTACTACGAAACCGGCATGCAAGACCAGGCCTTTCTTGGACCCGAGGCGGGGCTGGCGATTCCCGCCGCGGATGGCGGCGTCGATCTCTACGTGGCCACGCAATGGCTCCACGTGGATCAACAGCAGATTGCCCCGTGTTTGAACCTTCCGAGGGAAAAGGTGCGTCTGTATCTGGCCGGTGTCGGCGGCGCCTTTGGGGCGCGTGAAGACGTCAGCATGCACGTTCATGCCTGCATGCTCGCGCTGCGCACCGGCAAGCCGGTCAAGATGGTCTACAGCCGGGAGGAGTCGTTCTTCGGGCACGTTCACCGGCACCCGTCGCGGATCTGGATGCGCACGGGCGCCACGCGCGACGGCCGTCTGGTCCACGTCCGAGCGCGCATTGTGGTCGATGGCGGCGCCTACGCCTCCTCATCGTCGGCAGTCATCGGCAACGCCTCGACGTTTGCGGCCGGTCCCTACGAGGTACCGAGCGCGTTGATCGAAGGCACGGCCGTCTATACCAACAATCCTCCGTGCGGCGCTATGCGGGGATTTGGCGCGGTGCAGGTCTGCTTCGCGTACGAAGCGCAGATGGACAGACTGGCCAAGGCGCTGGGCATCGATCCCGTCGCCCTGCGCGCGCAGAACGCGCTGAAGACCGAGTCGATCCTACCCACCGGACAGGTCATTCGCGGCAGCGCGCCGGTGCGCGAGGTCATAGCACGTTGTGCTGCGATCCCGTTGCCTCCTCACGATGCCGCGATTGCTGCAAGGTCACGGCCCGACCCGCTGCTGCTCCCCGGCGGGACCGGCAACGTCTCGCGGGGAGAACGCCTACGCCGTGGTGTCGGGTTCGCCGTCGGGTACAAGAACCTCGCGTACAGCGAAGGCTTCGATGACTCGGCCGCGGTGCGCGTCAAACTCTTCAAGACCCCCGGCGGTCCCGCGGTCGAGGTGCACAGCGCCGCGGCCGAGGTGGGGCAAGGTGTGCACACCGTCCTCGCCCAGGTCGCCCGTACCGAGTTGGGTGTGGACCACGTTGTGCTCCACCCCGCGGACACGCAGGTCGGCTCGGCCGGGTCGAGTTCGGCCTCACGCCAGACGATGATGGCGGGCGGCGCCGCGCAACTCGCGTGCGCCGCGGTGAGGGACGAACTCTTCGAGCGCGTGCGGCGGCACGCGGGATCACTGCTCCACGGCGATCTTTCAGTGACCGACGGGCTCGTGCTGCTGGCCGGCCGGCCGCTGGCGTCGATCGAGGAGTTTCTCGATGCGCCGATCGAGCAGACGCGCGTCTATCACCATCGGCGCACCACGCCCATCGACGCAAAAGGACAGGGCGATCCCCACGTGGCCTTTGCCTTTGCGGCGCAGCGGGCGGTGGTCGACGTGGATGAGGAGTTGGGACTGGTGCGCGTCGTACAGATCGCCACTGCGCAGGACGTGGGTCGAGCGATCCACCCCCAGCACGTGTATGGGCAGATCGAGGGAGGGACGGCGCAGGGTCTAGGTCTGGCCCTGATGGAGGAGATTCAGACGAAGGACGGTAAGATCCGAAATCCGTCGTTTACCGATTACCTGATCCCCACGATTCTGGATATGCCGGTCGTCGAAGTGGTGCTGGTTGAAGAGCCAGAGCCGGGAGTACCGTTTGGGGCCAAAGGTGTGGGGGAGAGTTCGACGGTGGTCTCGACGGCGGCGATCGTCGCCGCGCTCCGTGATGCCACAGGTCGTATGCTCAACCGAGTGCCGGTCAGACCCGACGATTTGGTCGGTCTCAGTCCGCCGGCGCGCTCTGCGGGGCCACCGCCGTCACCCGATGTCCCCGGTCCACGACCCGTTCCACACTACCTGGGGTTGGGTACGGAACAACCTTAGCTCTGTGCCCCTCCCGCTATTCGGTCGCCTCGGTCGGCTGCCGGCCATCGTACCAGGCCAAACGACGCGGGCGGAGCTCCCCAAACTTGTTGAAGATCTCGGCGACCTCGATGACGACGCCGGGCTGGCGATGCTTGAGCGCGATCAGGAACGCTTCCTCTTGGTCCATCCCCTGCCAGATCATCCCGCCAGGCGCCTGCCAGACCTCGAACCCGGGCATGAGGTTCACCTCCCTGTGATCCTCTTACGGCCCAAATGGATCGGT
>CBRGMJ010000240.1:0-3771 GCA_967797525.1 uncultured bacterium
GTTCGGGGTTTTACGCCGCCAAGTATCTGGCCACGGCAGGTACACGCCGAGCAGCTTCTTTCCCAGGCGCCTGGTGGCTGAGGAATGACCGGTGGACATGGAGGATAAGTGAACGGCGGCGCTTGTAGGCGCCGCCGTCTCCGTTCTGGCAGGCCGCTCGGTCAGGCCGTGACCGTCTGTGCTCTCCGTGCTTCGAAGGCCTGTCCGCGCTTCCACGGCGTCCCCAGCAACGGCAGGAGGTAGTAGTCTAGCCCGACGTAGCCTGCGACCTTCCAGGCCAGGATCAGCAGGACCGCGAGAAGGAACAGGAACGGGTTGGTGCTCGCCGTGCCCGCCATCATGAAGCTCCAGTTCATCAGGGCGCCGAAGAAGGCCGCGATGCCGACGAAGGCCCCGATGACGAGCGCGATGCCCACCAGCAGCTCGCCGTACGCGACGAGCTTGGCGAACCAGGTGTAGCTCTCCGTGGTCAAGAGGTAGTTGATGAAGTCCCGGTACCAACCGAAAGAGATCGGCGGTCGACCCTGCGCGGGGATCGCCACGGCCCTCTCCCAGAACCCCTTGAGCGCCGCACCGGTCTGCACCCAGGCTGGGTCCTCCAGCTTGTGCATCCCAGCCAGGATCCACTGGTATCCGACCCAGACCCGCACCACGAGCCACACCCAAGCCATGACCGTGCTGCCGAACAGGAACTGAGCGATCGGAGGATCCTGGATCTCCCGTCCGCGGACCATTGTCTTAGACATTCTCCTCACCTCCTGGTTACCAGGGTATCGTGCCTCCCAAGGACCGGATATAAGGCCTTGGGCTGATTCGGGAGTCAGGCGTCAGGGGGATGTCCGCGTGGGCATACGCCGGGCGCTTCAGGCTCGTGTGGCCCGAAACCGCAGGAGCCGCAGCCCGTTGACGACGACCAAGACCGTGCTGCCTTCGTGTCCGACGACGCCCAGGGCCAGCCGCAGGCCCAGGACGGAGGTCAGCGTGATCAACACGGCGATGACCGCAGCCGCGAACGCCAGGTTTTGCCTGATCACCCGCTTGGCCTGCCGGCTCAACTGGATCGCCTCGGGCAGCCGGTAGAGGTTATCCCCCATGAGCACCAGATCCGCGGTCTCCGTCGCGGCATCGGTGCCGGCGGCACCCATCGCCACGCCTACATCGGCCGTGGCCAGCGCCGGCGCGTCGTTGACCCCGTCGCCGACCATGACAACCACGCTTTCCCGGGCCAGCGTTTTCACGACCTCGGCCTTCTGGTCTGGGAGGAGGCCTGCGTGGATTTCGTCCACGCCGAGGTGGCCGGCGACGGCGTTGGCGACTTGAAGATGGTCGCCGGTCAGCAGCACGATCCGCTTGATGCCAAGCGACCGCAGCGCGCGAATCGCCGGTTCGGCCTGTGGCCGAAGCGTGTCCGCCACGGCCAGCACACCGAGCAGGTGCTCATTGGCGACCAGAATGGGGACCTTGCCGTGCGCACGCAATGCGCTGAGACGGTTCGAGACGTCCTCCGTGATCGTCATGCCCTCGTCGCGCATGAACTGCTCGCTGCCGACCCGCACGGCCTGGCCCGCCACGACGCCCCGGACGCCCCGGCCGGTGACCGACTCAAAAGACTGCGGATCGACCAGTGCCACGCCGCGCGTACGACTGGCCGCCACGACGGCCTCGGCCAGCGCGTGCTCAGACCTCTGCTCGATGCTGCCGGCCGCCATCAGCAGCGCTCGTTCGGTTCCCGCCAGCAGGACCACGTCGGTCACCGTCGGCTGGCCGATGGTCAGCGTCCCGGTCTTGTCGAACACGACCGTCCCCACGTCGGCGAGCCGCTCGATATAAACGCCGCCCTTGAACAGGATGCCTCGCCGCGCGGCGTTGGCGATGGCGGACAGGACAGCCGCGGGCGTCGCGATCACCAGCGCGCAGGGCGAGGCCACCACGAGCAGGGTGATCGCGCGATAGAAGGCCGCCGCGCGCGGCAATCCTACGAACGCAAAGATGCCGTAGGTTACGATCGCACCCAGGATCACGACCAGCGCGTACACCTGGCCGAACCGATCGATCAATCGCTGGCTCGGCGCCTGTACAGACTGCGCTTCTTCGACCATCGCGATGATCCGCGCGATCGTGGTATCCTCGGCGCTCTTCGTGACCCGGATCTCCAAACTGCCCCGCTGGTTGATCGTGCCGGCGAAGACCCGTGAGCCGGGGCCCACATCCACGGGAATCGACTCGCCGGTGATGGGCGACTGGTCGATGCTTGAAGTCCCACGTTCCACAACACCGTCGGCTGGAAGCCGCTCGGCCGGCCTCACAACGACCAGGTCTCCCACGCGAAGGTGGTCGATCCCGACGGCCAGGTCCTGACCATCCCGCCGCACCAGCGCCTCGGGCGGCCGAAGCGCCAATAGCGCCCGGATCGCGTGGCGCGTCCGCCCGATCGCGTAGAATTCCATCGCGTTGCTGAGCGAGAAGAGGAAGAGGAGGATACCGCCCTCGCCCCACTGGCCGATCGTTGCGGCACCCAGCGCGGCGAGCAGCATCAGCAGGTTGACGTCAACGCGGCGGCGCCGCAGCGCTACCCACGCCGCTACGGCGCTGCCCGCGCCGCCGGCCAGGTACGCGAGGATGTGCAGGGGAAGCGCCGCCGGATCACCGGTGAGGCGCGCAACGACCCGTGCCGCGATCAGAAAGAGAACGCAGAACGCCGGCTGCGCGCCGGGGATCAGGCTGCGGAGCCGGTCTGCGCGTTTCCCGGCCTGCGCCGCGGCCACGCGGGTTCCGACCCGCCGCGTTCCGCGATCGCGGTCAGGCAGTGATGCCTGGACAGTCATCACCTGGCGGTGTACCCACCGTCGACTAGATAGGCGGCACCGGTGATGAACGAGGCTTCGTCGGATGCCAAGAATAGCACCAGACTCGCGACCTCATCCGGCTCGCCGATTCGACCCGCGGCGTGCAACTGGGCGATCTGGACCTGCATCTCTGCCGCGTTGGGCATGAGCGCCACGCCGCGGGCCATGACCATCGGTGTCCTGATGAAACCCGGGCAGACCGCATTCACTCGAATACCTTGCGCCGAGTACTCCAAGGCAGCGACTCTCGTCAGGCCCAGGATACCGTGCTTGCTGGCCGTATAGGCGGCAGCGGTCGCGAATCCGACCAAGCCCAGGATCGAGGCGTTGTTGACGATCGCGCCCTTCCCCTGCTTGAGCATCTGAGGCACGACCGCCCGCATGCCAAGCCAGGTCCCCTTGAGATTGATTGCGATCACTTGATCAAACGCATCCTCCGCGTAGTCTGCCGTGGAGGACAGGGTGCCTTCGATACCGGCGTTGTTGAACAAGACGTCGATCTGGCCGAAACGCTGGATCGCGACCCCAGCAAGACGCTGCCAGTCGGTGCTCTTCGAGACATCGCTGGTGACGAAGACCGCGTCACCCCCATCAGCCTGGATCTGCCGGATGGTTTCCGCTCCGCCTGCGGCATCCACGTCGCCAATCACAACCCTGGCACCCTCACGCGCGAACGCCAGCGCGGTTGCGCGCCCGATTCCCGACGCCCCCCCTGTCACCACCGCAACCTTCGCCTTGAACCGCATGGTGCATCCCCTCCCCATCCGTCCGGCGGCGACACGCGCATCTACTAACTGCGTGCGTTGCGAGTCTTGTTGCCGCCGATCCTTCGACGGCCCGCCGTCTTCGCGCGCGGCGGGGCCAGCTCCCGCTGTCCTCGGCGCTCGGCCGTCGTGTCATGTAGAGTGAGAAAGACCCGGATGAT
>CBRGMJ010000241.1:0-3760 GCA_967797525.1 uncultured bacterium
TGTTTGCCGAGCGCTGCGACATCACCGAGGAGTTGACGCGGCTGGCGAGCCATCTGACACAGTTCCGCCAGACCCTCCAAGAGGACGCACCGGTGGGTCGGAAGTTGGAATTCATCCTGCAGGAGATGGGTCGCGAGACCAACACCATCGGATCGAAGGCGAATGACCTGGAGATCACCCGCGCGGTCATCGCGATGAAGGGTGAGCTCGAGAGCCTCCGAGAGCAGATTCAGAACGTCGAGTAGCCGCACGCGAGGACGGGCATGGACACGCGCCTGATCAACATTGGCTTCGGCAATATCCTGGCCGCCAACCGCATCGTGGCGATCATCAGCCCGGATTCAGCTCCCGTGAAACGGATCATTCAGGAGGCCCGCGAGCGCGGGACGCTGATCGACGCGACCTACGGGCGCCGCACGCGCGCCGTCGTGATCACCGACAGCGGGCACGTCGTCCTGTCCGCCGTGCAGCCGGAGACCGTCGCGCATCGCTCAAAGGGCGAGGAGGATGACGTCGAGTGAGGGGCTGCCGGCGGTGGTGATCGCGATCGGCGGCCCGATCGGCGTCGGAAAGAGCACTGTCGCCCGTGCGCTGGCCGCCACGCTGCGCCTGCCTGTGGTCTCGGCCGGCGGGGTGTTTAGAGAAGTGGCGCGCCGCCGCGGCGTGTCCGTCGTCGAGCTCAACCGATTGGCCGAGAACGATCCACAAATAGACAGGGATCTTGATCGCCTGCAGGGCGAGCTGGCGCGCGGCGGACCGTGTGTGGTGGAGTCCCGGCTCTCTGGCTGGATGGTCGAGGCCGACCTGAAGGTCTGGCTGGAGGCGCCCCTTGAGATACGCGCCGCGCGCGCGGCCGCGCGCGATGGCCAGCCGGTCGAGAGAGCGCGGGGGGACCTGCTCGTCCGCGAGCACAGCGAGTGGTCGCGGTACAAGAGCCTGTACGGTATCGACATGGCGGACCGCGCGCCCTTTCACCTGGTCATCGACACCAGCCGATGGGACGTCGACGTGATCGTGGACATCCTCGAGCGCCTCGCGCACGCCCTACGCGCAACCACCAGCGCCCACTGATCTCTTGAATCGTTCGCTCCGCGTGGCGCTCGACGTCCCGCTTCGCGTCGGCGATGCGGCGTTGACGTTCAGCGCGGGCGCCGCGCCCGAGGCCCAACGCGGCGACGCGGTGGTCGTCCCGGTGGGCCGGCGTTTGATGCCCGGCATCGTGCTGGGCGACGACGAGTGGCGGCCGGACCTCCGACCGGTGCTTGCCGCGGCGGGTTCGTCGCTGATACCGCCGGCCGCGCTGGATCTTGCCGAGTGGGTGGCCGGCGAGTATCTGTCGTCGATCGGCGAGGCGCTCGCGGTCGCCGTGCCCTGGGACGCCGTCTGGGCGCGACTCCGCCTCACGTCCACGGCGACGGCGGTGCCGGGAGCGGCAGCCGCGCTGGATGCGATGGCCCGGCGGCCGGTGTCATTGACGCGCGCCTCCCACCTGTTGCGACCGTCGTGGGGCGCGCTCGAGGCCATCGCCAGCGCCGGCGCGGTGACGGTCAAATGGTTGCCGGAGAAACAGCCGGCGCACTCCCCGGCCGCGCCGTCCCCGCCCGGGTTTCTCCCGGGCACGTCGTCGTCGGCCGGCACCCTGACGGGCGCGCGTCTCGTCGACGCGGCTATGGCTGAGGCGATGACCGGTGGGACGCGGAGGGTGTTGGTCGCCGGGTGGCGCCGGGCACCGACCTACCTCACGGTGATACGGCGGGCGCGCGCCGCCGGCTGGACCACCGTGGCGATCTTCCCATCGATCGAGACCGCGTTGATCTTCGCCGACGCGGCACGGTTGGCCGGCGTGGAACCAACGGTCCTCCACGGCGAGCTTGATCCCATGCACCGGCTGGCCGTGTGGCGCTCCGCGATCGGCGCCCGGGGCGCCGTGATTGTTGGGACGCGAAGCGCCGTCTTTGCGCCGGTGTCGGGGCCCCTGGTCATGATCGTCGATGACGAGGATAACAGCGGGCACAAGGAGGAGCGCGCGCCGCGCTACCTGACGCGCGGGGTCGCCGCCGCCCGCACCGCCTCCGACGGCGTGCTGGTGCTCGGCGGGACCACGCCGACGGTCGTGTCGTACGGCGACGTACAGGCGGGAGAGATGCGTCTGGTCGCGCTGCCGTCACCACGGCCCCGCATCGGCGTCGTCGACATGCGCCGGCGATCGGATCCGGACCAGCCGGTCAGCCGGCCCGTTCTGGACGCGGTGCGCGGCACGATCCGCCGGCGCGGCCGAGCCATCATCCTTATCGACCGCAAGGGGTATGCCGCCCTCCAATGCCACGAGTGCGGAGCCGCCGTCCAGTGTCCGGTGTGCGTCGTGCCGATGCGCTACGACCGCGAGCACCGGCGCCTGCGGTGCCGGCTCTGCGGGCGGACCGGTCCTGCGCCGGACGCCTGCGCCCGATGCGGCGGGACGCGGTTCGCGCCGGTGGGCGCCGGGACGGAGAGGGTCGCGGCCGCCATGCGGCGACTGACTGCGAACGTGTGGCGACTCGACCGCGACACGGTGCCGCAGCGTCATGAGCTCGCCGGGCGGCTTGAACCGTTTCGCCGCCGCGGTGGCGTGTTGGTGGCCACGCCGCTCGTGGTGCCCTGGATCGAGTCGCTACAGCCCGACCTGGTGGCGATCGCGGCGGCCGACCGGTGGCTGCACCGGCCCGAGTATCGCGCCGCAGAACGTGCGCTGGCGCTGATGCGCGCCGTCGGATCGGCGGTCAGGACTCCGGTCCTCGTGGAGACCGCCGATCCCTCGCACCCCGCGGTGACGGCGGCGCAATCCGCGTCGCTGCGACCCTTTTACGCTGAGGAACTTGCGCTACGCGAGGCGTTGGGTTATCCGCCGGCCCGGTCGCTCTTGGTGCTGACGGTGAGATCGCGGACGGCCGGTGCGGCGCACACCATCGCCGAGGATCTGGCGCGCGTCGCGCCTCAGGGCACCGAAGTGCTGGGGCCGGTGCCGGTCCCTGCCGTACCCGCCAGATTGGAGATCGTCATCAAGACGGTGGACCGCGCCGCCGCCCGCCGGCTCGTGTATCCCCTCGTGATCGGGAGAGGGCTGCCGCGGGGTGCCCAGATCGCCGTCGACATCGATCCGGTCGAGCTATGAATGGTGGCGCGTTGAAGCGTCGTGCTCCCGCATGGTATCGTGAGGAACGAGATGCCCGCGACCAAAACCCTCGATATCGTCACCGTGAACAGCCCCAAGGCCGGTGTGTTGCGCCGCCGCGCGAGGCCTGTGGGCAAGGTCACGGCTGAGATCCAGCGTCTTGTCGAGAAATTGTTGACGACCCTCCAGGCCGCCAACGGCCTGGGTCTGGCGGCGCCGCAGGTCGGCGAGAGTCTGCGCATGCTGGTGGCGAAGGTCGAGGATCGGACGGTCGTGCTGGTCGACCCCGAACTGATTCGCGCCGAGGGCAAGGAGATCGCGACCGAAGCGTGTCTGTCGATACCCGGCGTCGTGGCCGATGTGCCGAGGTCGGCCGTCGTCACGATCCGCGGCAAGAATCGGCGGGGCCGCAAGGTGACGATCGTGGCCGACAAACTGCTGGGGCGAGTGCTCCAGCACGAGCTGGATCATCTCGACGGGATTCTCTTTCTCGACCGCGTCAGTGATCCCAACACCATCCGGTACATCGCCTCCTCCGACAACGACGCGTCTGCTGCCGAATGATCGATCCTGAGAATCCGATTGTTCGAGATGGCGACCCGTTGAGTG
>CBRGMJ010000242.1:0-3757 GCA_967797525.1 uncultured bacterium
TATCTGGTGAGCCTGGCACTCCAGCGGGCGGCCGCCGACGATGCGCTGGCGATCGCCGGCCGCGGGTTCGACGATATGACGCGGGTCGCGCGCAGTCCCGCGGCGATGTGGGACGCGGTCTGCCGGTCGAACCGGGCGGCCATCTTGCGCGCGCTGGCAAGATTCGAAGACGAACTGGCGCGTCTCCGCCGCGCGCTGGAATCTGATCGAATAGGCGACGCGCTTCCTCCAGATACGGAAGCCGCGCACATCATTTCGGGACAGCGAGGCGACCGATGAGCCGTTTGGAGATCTCTCCGACGAAGACCGAATTCCTATCACGCGCTCGAGAGGGCAATCTGATCCCCGTCGTGTGCAGCCTGGCGGCCGATCTCGAGACGCCCATCTCCGCCTTCCTAAAACTGCGTAACGGCGGCGAGGCCTACCTGCTCGAAAGCGTCGAGGGCGGCGAGAAGCTGGGCCGCTATTCATTTATCGGCACGCGGCCGACGGTCAGGGTCCGCGCCTTCGATCGTCAGGTGGAAGTGTGGCAGCCGACGGGCGCATATACCGTCGAGACCGATCCGCTCGATGTGGTCCGAGGTCTGCTGGCCCGGTACCGGCCGGTGCCGCACCCGGGTCTGCCCCGGTTCTACGGCGGCGCGGTCGGGTATTTCGGGTACGACTGTGTGCGTCTGTGGGAACGACTGCCCAACCGGCCGCCCGACCACCTGGGTCTGCCGACCTGCTATCTCGTCATCACGGATGCGGTGGTGATCTTTGACCACGTGACACACGCGATGCGAATCGTGGCCAACGCGCTGGTCGGCGACGACGCGGGCAAAGCGTACCACGCCGCGGTCGAGACGATCGAGGCCATCTACGATCAATTGCGGCAGCCGCTCGTGCCGCCGGAATCCACCGGCCGCATCGAGCCCATGATGGATCAGGAGATGTCGACGCTCGATTACGTGCGGGCCGTCGAGCGGGCGCGGGAGTATGTGGCGGCCGGGGATATCTTCCAAGTAGTGCTGTCACGCCGGTTTTCCGCGCGAACAACGGGTGTGGACGCCCTGGAGGTCTACCGGGCGCTGCGGATGGTGAACCCGTCGCCATACATGTTCTTCCTCGACTTCGACGGGGTCAAGATCATCGGGTCATCGCCGGAGATGCTGGTCCGGCTGGAGGACGGCGTCGTCGAGACGCGGCCGCTGGCGGGTACCCGTCCCCGGGGCCTGAATGACGACGACGACCGCCGCATGGAGATGGAGCTGCTCGGCGATCAGAAGGAACGGGCCGAGCACACGATGCTGATCGACTTGGGTCGAAACGATATCGGGCGGGTGTGCCGGTACGGCACGGTTGAGGTCAACGACTTGATGTTTATCGAGCGGTTTAGTCACGTGATGCACATTGCCAGTAACGTACGCGGGCAGATCGACGCCGGTCGTGACGCGTTCGACGTGCTACGCGCGTGTTTCCCGGCGGGCACGGTGACCGGGGCGCCCAAGATCAGGGCGATGGAAATCATCGATGAGCTCGAGCCGACCTCGCGCGGCCCGTATGCCGGCTGTGTGGGCTACGTCGGCTACTCGGGCAACATGGACACCGCACTGACACTGCGCACGATCGTGATGGCCGGTGATCGCGCCTACGTACAGGCAGGCGCTGGGATCGTGGCGGATTCGGTCCCCGAGCGCGAGTATTTGGAAACGGTCAACAAGGCCAAGGCGCTCGTGCGGGCGCTTGAGATCGTGGGCCGCACGCGCGAACCGCTGCTGCGCGTGGGGGCGATGCGATGATCGCCGTCATCGATAACTACGATTCATTTACGTACAACCTGGTACAGTACCTGGGCGCGCTTGGCGCCGAGCTCGAAGTGTACCGCAACGACGCCATCTCGGTGGATCAGTTGGGCGCCCGGCGGCCGAGGGCGATCGTGATCTCACCCGGGCCTTGCACGCCAAAAGAGGCTGGGATCTCGGTCGAGGTCATTCGAACCCTGGGCCGGGACATTCCCCTTCTGGGGGTGTGTCTGGGACACCAGGCGATCGGCGAAGCGTTTGGCGGCCGGGTCGTGCGCGCGCCGCTTCCCGTGCACGGCAAGACCTCGATGATTCACCATGACGGTCGGACGATCTATCAGGGTCTCCCATCGCCGTTTGAGGCGACGCGCTATCATTCTCTGATTGTGTCGCGCGAGGACCTGCCCGACGACCTCGACGTGTCGGCGCAACTCGAAGACGGCATGATCATGGGCGTGCGCCATCGCACGCTGCCGGTCGAAGGTGTGCAGTTTCATCCCGAATCGGTCATGACCGCCGTCGGGAAGGCGATCCTCGCCCGGTTTCTCGATCTGGCCGGGATCCCGCGTCGCCCGCTGGAGGCCGCCGGGAGGGAGGGCACGCGATGATCCGCGAATCGATCCGCGCCATCGCCGACCGCCAGTCGCTGTCCGAGCAGGACGCGTGGACCGCCATGGGTGAGATTATGGACGGGCAGACAACGCCGGCGCAGATCGCCGCGTTTATCACGGCGCTGCGGATGCGCGGTGAAACCGTCGACGAGATCGCCGGTTTTGCGCGCGCGATGCGCGAGCGCGCCCTACGCGTGATCCCCCGCGTCGACCGATTGATCGACGTCGTGGGCACGGGCGGGGACCGCGTGAGCACGTTCAACATCTCGACGACGACGGCGTTCGTGGTCGCGGGGGCCGGTGGGTACGTGGCCAAACACGGGAACCGAGCCGTGAGCCGGCAGTCCGGGGCGGCGGACGTGCTGGAGGCGCTCGGCGTGAACATCCAGGTGGCGCCGGAGATCGTGCAGCGGTGTATCGAGGACATCGGCATTGGGTTCCTCTTTGCGCCCATCTATCATTCGGCGATGAAGCACGCAGCCGGACCGCGCAAAGAGATCGGGATCCGCACGGTGTTCAATATCCTGGGCCCGCTGGCAAACCCGGCCGGCGCATCGAGCCTGTTGGTCGGCACCTATGATCCGGCGCTCGTCCGCATCATGGCGGAGGTACTGGGTGAGCTCGGCGTGCGGCGCGCGATGGTGGTGCACGGCGACGGGATGGACGAGATGTCGACGCTGGGCAAGACGAAGGTGGCCGAATTGCGGGAAGGGCGCGTCTCGGTGTCTAGCGTCGATCCGACGGCACTTGGGGTCAAGGCGCCTGCTCCCGAAGCCATCGCCGGCGGGACGCCGCAGCAGAACGCCGAGGTCACCACGAAGGTCCTGCGCGGCGAGGCGGGACCCGCCCGGGACATCGTCCTGCTCAACGCGGCGGCAGCGCTGGTGGCAGGAGAGCTGGCCGAGGACCTGCGGGACGGCATGAAACTGGCCGCCCGGGCGATCGATTCAGGGGCGGCGTACGAGAAGCTCGAAGCCTTACGGGTCGCAACCCGCGCTGCCTGAACATGTCGATCCTGGACGAGATCATCGCGCACAAGCGCCAGGAGGTGGCGGCGAACCGCGTGGCCATGCCGCTCGCGGCCGTGCAGGCGCGCGCGGCGGCCTCGTCTCCGGCCCGCGACTTTGCGGCGGCCGTTGCGGGGCCGCCTGTGCGAATCATCGCCGAGGTGAAACGCGCGTCACCGGCACGCGGGGTGATCCGGCAGGACGCCGACCCGGCCGCCGCGGCCCGACGCTATGAAGCCGCGGGAGCGGCTGCCGTGTCGGTGCTGACCGACCTGCGCTACTTCAACGGCAGCGCGGAAGATTTGCAGGCGGTGCGGGTGGCTGTCGGACTCCCGGTGCTGCGCAAAGACTTCGT
>CBRGMJ010000243.1:0-3753 GCA_967797525.1 uncultured bacterium
CATGCGATCATGGCCAGAGACGCGGGGGTGGGCCGGGCCGCCGTCGCCGCAGCCGTCGTGATGAACGTTCACCTCTCAGGTCTGGGCGCGGTCCTGGATTGCCTGCCGGCCGCCCTGCAGGCGTTTGAAGACTGAAGCGAGAATCCCAACACTGGATGTTCTGAACGGTGTTCGTCCGCGTGGAGTGCTGTGATGCCTGACGTCGAAGCAATCGTCCTGGCCGCGGGAAAAGGTAAGCGGATGATGTCGGCGCTTCCCAAAGTGCTGCACCGCATCTGCGGCAGGCCCATGATCGCCTACGTCCTCGATAGTCTCGCCGATCTCTCTATCGCGTCTCCTATCGTTGTGGTGGGTCACGAAGGCGAACAGGTGAAGGCGGCGGTGGGCGGCGGCGTCCGGACCGTGGTGCAGGCCGAGCAACTTGGAACGGGCCACGCGGTCAGGCAGTCCATGCCGCAGTTGGCCGGGATCTGCGGAACGGTGCTCGTCCTGTACGGTGACGTGCCACTCCTTCGATCGGAGACGATCGACGTGCTGCAGACGCACCATCGCGAGCAGAAAGCCTCTGCGACCATCCTGACCGACGTCCCCGCCGATCCCACAGGCTATGGGCGGATCATCCGGGACGCGCACGGCAACGTGAAGAGCATCGTTGAGGACGTCGATGCGTCGCCCGACGAACGCCAGGTGCGTGAGGTCAACGCCGGTATCTATGCGTTTGAGGCCGGGGCACTGCGAGAGGCCCTGCGGGCCGTCGGCCCCGCCAACGCCCAGGGCGAGTACTACCTGACCGACGTGATCGGCGTGTTGCTGCGCGACGGGCGCACCGTTGCGGCAGTCGTGGCGGGGTCAACCGAAGAGTGCGCGGGCATCAACAGTCGCCGCGAGCTCGCCGAGGCGGAAGCGCTCATGCGCGCCGCCATCTTGAACGAACTTATGGACGCCGGCGTGACGATCATCGATCCTTCGGCGACGTACGTGCACGCGGGCGTGCGCGTGGGCCGCGATACGATCCTGCATCCGGGCACCAGCCTGGAAGGCGCGACGATCATCGGTGAGGGGTGCTCGATCGGGCCGCAGGCCCGGCTGACCGACGCGCAGGTGGGCGACCGGGTGACCATTCATGCCTCGACGGTCACCCGTAGTATCGTCGGCGATGACAGCCGGATCGGACCATACAGCCATCTGCGTCCCGGCGTCCGGCTGGGTCGCTTCGTCGAGGTCGGCAACTACGCGGAGATGAAGAGCGCGACGATCGGCGATCGGACCAAGGTGCATCACCAGGCGTACATCGGCGACGCGACCGTGGGCGCGGGAGTCAACATCGGGGCGGGGACCGTCACGTGCAACTATGACGGCCGCACCAAACATCAGACGATCATCGAGGACGGCGCATTTATCGGCAGCGACACGATGCTGGTTGCGCCCGTGCGTATCGGTCGTGAGGCCGTGACCGGAGCCGGCGCCGTGGTGCGCCGCGATGTGCCGCCGCGCGGCGTGGCTGTGGGGGTACCCGCTAAGGTGATCAAGCACCGCCCGGCCGCCGAGCCGCCGGTCCCCGAGGCCGTCGAGTAGTGGGCAGACGATGAGCTGGCGTCTGAAGATTTTCAGCGGATCTGCGAACCCCGGTCTGGCTGAGGAGATCGCCGAACACCTCGACATGCCGCTGGGCGAGATGGAGACGTTTCGATTCGCGGACGGTGAGGTCAGCGTGCGCATCGCGGAGAGCGTGCGCGGGGAAGACGTGTTTGTCATCCAGCCGACCGCGCCGCCGGTGAACGAGCACCTGCTCGAACTGCTGGTGATCCTCGACGCGCTGCGCCGTGCGTCCGCCGCCCGCGTCACCGCCGTCATCCCCTACTTCGGCTACGCGCGGCAGGACCGCAAGACCAAACCGCGCGAGCCGATCACGTCGAAGCTGGTCGCCAATCTGCTGACGTCCGCCGGTGCGGACCGCATCCTCACGGTCGACCTGCACGCCGGGCAGATCTGGGGATTTTTTGACATCCCGCTCGATCATCTGCCCTCGCGGTTGATGCTTGCCCACTACTTCCGCGAAAAGGGTCTGAGAAATGTGGTCGTCGTGTCGCCGGACATCGGCGGCGTCGGCCGCGCCCGAGAGTTCGCCGCCGAACTGGGCGTGCCAATCGCGATCATCGACAAACGCCGCGATCGACCCAACCAGGTCAAGGACATCACGCACGTCATCGGCAAGGTCTACCGCCGAACGGCCATCCTCGTGGATGATATCGTCGATACCGCCGGGACACTGACGATGGGCGCGCAGGCGCTCATGGCCCGGGGAGTGGTCGAAGTCTTCGCCTGCTGCGCGCATGCCCTGCTCTCCGGCCCGGCGATCGAGCGGCTTGCGTCCAGCCCGATCCGCGAGCTCGTGGTCACCAACACCGTGCCTGTTTCGGCGGCGAAGCGCATCGACAAGGTCCGCGTCGTATCGATTGCGCCGATCCTGGCCGATGCCATCCGCCGCGTCCATGAAGACCGATCGGTGAGCGAGTTGTTCAGCCGCCCCGCGGAGCCGCAGCCGACGGGGGCGACTCGTCGACCCTAGATGACGCTGCCCAACGCGCTGGCCGTCGCCTTCGTCGCGTTGATCGTCACGAACGGGTTGACCCCAATCGTGCGCCGGATGGCCCGCCGCCTCGGCGCCATCGACTATCCCGGGGGCCGGCGCATCAATACGCGACCGACGCCCCGATTGGGCGGTGTGGCGATCTATGTCGGATTCTTCGTGGCCGCGCTGCTGTTCATGGTCATCACCCGCATCGAACTCCACCGGGCGGGCGGGGAAATGTCCATCCGGATGCCGATCCGGCTGCAGACCGATCGTGCGCTGCTGGGTATCATGCTCGGCGGCACGTTCTTGCTTGCGGTCGGCATCTACGATGATATCCGCGGGATGCGGCCCGCGCTGAAGTTTGCGGCGATGGTGGCGGCCGCAGCCATCCTGATACCCTTTGGCCTGGCCACGGAGTTCGTCACCCACCCGCTCACGGGGAAGACAGTGGCGGTGGGCAACTGGGGCGCGGCGTTTACCGTTGCGTGGGTCGTGGTTGTGGTGAACGTCATCAACATCATTGACGGGGTGGATGGGCTCGCGGCGGGGATCTCGGCGATCGCCGGGATGACGCTGCTGCTGACCGCGGCCGCGAAGGGGGACACCATCGCGGTCTCACTCGCCGCTGCGCTGATCGGCGCCACGCTCGGGTTCCTGCGGCACAACTTCAACCCTGCTCGGATCTTCATGGGCGACTCGGGGTCGATGTTTCTGGGGTACGTGCTCGGTGGTTTGTCCGTGATGGGGCTCTACAAATCCTACACCGCCCTGTCCCTGGCAGTGCCGATTCTGCCCCTGGGCGTGCCCATTGCGGACACGGTCTTTGCCATCATCCGCCGCTTTCGCAGCGGCCGCCCGATCTATCTCCCGGACCGTGAGCACCTGCACCATCGGTTGCTGGCCCGCGGGCTGACACAGCGCCAGACGGTGTTCATCCTCTATCTGATCAGCGCGTTACTCGGACTGGGGGCGTTGGCCATCTCGGGGGTGAACCGCTCGGGGGCGATGGTCAGCCTTGGCGTCATCCTGGCGATGCTGCTGGTAGGCGCGCAGCGGATGGGGCTGCTTACGCGGTGAGCCAGCCGCGTGTGCCGGTCATGGCGATCTTCGGCACACGGCCGGAGGCGGTGAAGATGGCCCCGGTGATCGCGGCTTTGAGAGCCAGCCAGGACTTTGCG
>CBRGMJ010000244.1:0-3749 GCA_967797525.1 uncultured bacterium
GCCGACCTATTGGAGGCCGCCCGCACCCGGAGTGAAGCCCCGTTCCTGCTGTTGCTCGACGGCGTCGAAGATCCGGGCAACCTGGGCGCGATCCTCCGCTCGGCCGAGGCCGCCGGCGTGCATGGCGTGGTGATTCCCAGGCGTCGAGCCGCCGGTCTCAGCCCGGCAGTGGCGGCGGCGTCCGCGGGCGCGATCGAACACGTCCGCGTGGCCCAGGTCGCCAACATCGCGCAGGCGATCGAGCGTCTGAAGCAGGAGGGAGTCTGGTGTATCGGCGCCGACGCTGGGGCGGCGCAGTCGATCTACGAGACGCCGCTTGTGCCCCCGGTGGCCATCGCGGTCGGAGGAGAGGGTCGGGGGTTGTCCCGGCTGGTCCGCGAGCGGTGCGATCTCGTGATGCGAGTACCGATGTACGGCACCACCGCCTCACTCAACGTTTCGGTCGCGGCCGCGCTCGTCTTGTTTGAGGTGCGGCGCCAGATGCGGGCAAGCTTGCCTTGACGCATTCGGACGCGGTCCATATAATGGGATTCAACCAGTTGTGATGCGTACACGAGCCCGCACCACGCAGAACGAACGAGGCAATTATTCCCTGACGAGCCGGAGGGGATAGCCGGTGGCGCTGGCGCGGCGAGAGGGACTTGGGTACAGTGAGTTAGTTGACGAAGAGTTAGTGGATCATGCCAAAGGCGGGGACGATCGTGCCGCCGAGTTCCTGATCAGCAAGTACCGCAACTTCGTCCGAGTCAAAGCAAAAGCGTACTTCCTCATCGGGGCAGACCGCGAAGACATCATCCAGGAAGGCATGATCGGGCTCTACAAGGCCATTCGTGACTTCCGCCGTGACAAGTTGTCCTCGTTCCGGGCCTTCGCCGAACTCTGCATCACCCGTCAGATCATCACGGCGATCAAGACGGCGACTCGACAAAAGCACATCCCGCTGAACTCGTACATCTCGCTCAACAAGCCGATCTATGACGAAGATTCCGACCGGACGCTGCTCGACGTGATCAGCAGCATGAAGGTCAGCGATCCCGAGGAACTGGTCATCAACCAGGAAGCCTCGGCGACGATGCGCGAGCGTATCCGTAAGAACCTGAGCGAGCTCGAGTGCAAGGTCCTGACGGCCTACCTCGAGGGCAAGTCCTACCAGGAGATGGCGAACGAGCTCAACCGGCACGTGAAGTCGATCGACAACGCCCTGCAGCGCGTGAAGCGCAAGCTCGAGCGGAACCTCGAAGGCGAAGACGCGTAAGTCACCTCGTACGACCCGCCCACAGCCCGATGCTCCGGCTTGTCTGTCCGAACTGTAAGTTGATCTTTCTCCGGGTAGAAACGGTTGAGGAAGCCGGCGTATCCTGTCCGCGCTGTCACATCGTGTTCCAGCCCGACGAGGAAGAGCTGTTCGATCCCGAGGATGACTAACGGCGTGTGACTGACCGATCGTTCACCCGCCGATCTGGATCATCACGCGTTCTTTGGGGTAGAGCTTCTCGGCCAGCGCGTGACCAAAGGGGCGGCGGTACGCGGCGGCCTGGAACCGGGTTTTCATCTCATCACGCGTGGCCCCCGCGCGCAGCGGGGTGAGCAGGTCTTCTTCGTCATCCCGAAGCAGACAGAGACGCAGCCGGCCGTCGGCGGTCAGGCGGATACGGCCACACTTCGCGCAGAACGGCTCGCTCACGGGGCTGATGAACCCAAGCTCTCCGGCGGCGCCGCCCAGGCGATAGGTCCGCGCCGGGCTCTCGCCGGAGAGATCGACGGGCGTCATCGGGCCCAGCGCTGCCTCGATCCGGGCCATCGTCTCTTCGGATTTCACGATCCCGGCGTCGGCGACGTCGGCCACGGTGCCAAACGGCATGACCTCGATGAAACGAACCCCCCACGGCCGATCGATCGTCAACGCGGCGAGCGACACGACGTCGTCTTCGTTGAACCCACGTACGACGACCGCGTTGATCTTCACCGGGCGCAGCCCCACCTCGTCGGCGGCGGCGATGCCGGCGATGACCCGATCGACGTGTCCGCCGCGGGTGATCCGCTTGAACTTTTCGGCATCGAGCGTATCGAGGCTGACGTTCACGCGGGTTAGCCCCGCTTCAGCCAGCGGGCGCGCCAGCATTTCGAGCAGGAGGGCATTGGTCGTGAGGGCGATATCGTTGATCCCCGGAATCGCGTTGATGCGGCGCACCAGCCCGACGACGCCGGGCCGGACGGTGGGTTCGCCACCCGTCAACCGGATCTTCTCCACGCCGATCTCGGCCGCGATCTCGACCAGCTGGATCAGTTCGTCGTCCTGCAGCAGTTCGGCCGGCGGGCGAAAATCGATGCCGTCGGCGGGCATGCAATAGACACACCGGAGGTTACACCGGTCCGTCAATGACACCCGGAGATCAGTCAGCGGTCGCCCGAATTGATCGCGCATAGATAGCCCTATGGTACCATACCGGCAAACCCGGTAGGGAGCGCGGACATTCCAACCGCCATTGGCCCCATCGAGCCCCGCGAGCGTCTCCAGGTCATCGACGTCCTGCGCGGCGTCGCGCTGCTCGGTATCCTGATCGTGAACATGGATAGCTACGCCTGGCCGATGGCGCTGTCCCGGCTGGGGTGGGCCGAATCGACCGGCCTGGCCGACCGGCTCGCCGGGTTCTTCATCCGCCTGCTGGCCGAGGGGAAGTTCTACCCGCTCTTTTCATTCCTCTTTGGATTTGGACTGGCGATGCAGATGACCCGCGCCGAGGCGAGCGGCGCGCCGTTTGCGCGGCTGTACCGCCGGCGGCTGGTCGTGCTGCTGGGCATCGGGCTTCTACACGCGGTCCTGCTCTGGTACGGCGACATCCTGGTCACGTACGCGGTCCTGGGGTTTCTGTTGCTCGCGTTCCGGCACCGGCGGCCGAAGACGCTGCTGATCTGGGCGACAGTGTGCTGGGTGCTTCCGGTCGTCATGACCGGACTGCTGTTTCTCGCTATAGGTGGGGCGATGCCCCCGGCGGCCGCGGGCCTGCTCCAGCGGATTGCCATGGCCGGATCCGCCGAGGACGTGACCGCCGTCGCCCGCTCGATCCAAATCTACGGACACGGGACGTTCGCGCAGATCGTGGCGCAGAGGGTGCGCGATCTCGAAGCGCTCTACCTGATCGGTCTCTTCTCGATGCCGACCATCTTTGCGATGTTCCTGGTGGGGCTGTGGGCCGGTCGGCGCGGGATCTTCAGCGACCTGGCGGGATCGCGGACGCTCTTGAAGAACCTCGCCCTCTGGGGGCTCGCGATCGGCGGCATCGGCAATCTCGGCTCCGTGCTGGCACACGACCTGTCGGGCGGGGGGTTATTGGCGGATTTCATCGCTGAGGCGGCTCACGCGCTCACCGCCCCGGCGCTGATGTTCGGATACGTGGCGACGATCGCGCTGGTGATGACCGTCCCGTCCTGGCAGCGACGGTTGACGCCGCTGGCGGCGGTCGGGCGCATGGCGCTGACCAATTACTTGTTGCAGTCGCTGATCTGCACCACGTTCTTCTACAGCTATGGGCTTGGTGTGTATGGCCGGATCGGTCTCGCGCAGGGTGTGGGCCTCGCCGTGATCATCTACGCGGCGCAGGTCGTCTGGAGCAACTGGTTGATGCGCCGGGGCGCCTACGGTCCCGTGGAATGGCTGTGGCGCACGATTACGTACGGGCGACGGCCACTGCGACCGGAGGTGCACGTAGATGGGTAGCAAGCGCTGGACACTCGCGGCGGCGATCCTG
>CBRGMJ010000245.1:0-3720 GCA_967797525.1 uncultured bacterium
ATACGCGGTGCCGAGCTCGAAGGCGCCGACGCCGATGCGATACTTGCGGGTGGCGGGGTCGAAGCGAAGCAGACGGGCGGTCGCCATGGTGACCATCAAGCGGTGAACGGTCGTTCGTTCAAGCCTCAGACGTGCGGCCGCCTCGCTTGGGCTCAGCGGCCGATTGGCCCGTGCAACAGTGAATAGGATATCCATGGCCCGGCCGACGGATTGAATGCGTCTTGACATCCGGAATCCTCGATGTGTATTATATGCACACCTCGTGCACCATTTCCACAACAAAATAGTGGGAGACGATGCCGATGCGCACGGTACATGAGCCCGGTGGACAGGTCCCGGTGGTGCGCGAATGCGACGTGCTCGTCGTGGGCGGCGGCCCGGCGGGTCAGGCGGCAGCGGTCGCTGCGGCGCGCGCCGGCGCCCAGGTCACGCTGCTGGAACGCTACGGCTATCTGGGCGGACTGGCGTCGGGTGGGATGGTATTGGTGCTCGACGACATGTGCGCGCCGGGCGAGGTCTCGGTCGGCGGGCTCGCGCTGGAAATCATCGACCGGCTCCGGGTGATCGGCGCCGTGGTCGCTCCCCCGCTCCAAGACTGTTTCCGCAACGATCCCGACGTGCTCGCGCGCTGGACCCGCTGGGGATTTGAAGAGCTCTACTCGCGCGTCAGACCGAAGCCGATCGTGTTCTCCGCGTCGTTCGATCCCGAAGGGTGGAAACAGGTCTCGCAGGAGATGGCATTGGAAGCCGGCGTCCACCTGCAGTTCCACTCGTGGTTCTCCCGCAGCATTATTGAAGACGGCGCCGTTCGCGGCGCGATCGTTGAAACTAAGGCCGGCCGGCAGGCGATGCTTGGGCGTGTGGTGATCGACGCGACCGGTGACGGCGACGTGTTTGGGAGCGCCGGCGCGCCGCAGGTACACGGGTCGTACATCTTGACACTGGTCCACCGGCTCGCCGACGTCGACACGGACGAAGCCCTTCGCTTCGAGCGCGACAACCCCGATGCGGCGCGACAGGTCGATACCGACGTGAAGAAGCTGCTTGGTGGCTCGTGGGACCACTGGTGGCTGCGCACACCCCGGCCCGGCGTGGTGTGGTGCAACTGCCCGCACATCCCCGGGTACGATGGATTGAATCCCGAGCACCTCACCCATATCGAGATCGAGGGCCGCCGCCGGTTCATGAAGGTGCTGGACTATGTGCGCGCCCACTATCCGGGATTCCAGCGCGCGTACATCCTCGACGCCGCGCCGCAGGTCGGCGTGAGGCAGACTCGTCTGCTCGAAGGCGAGTATGTCGTCACCAAAGACGATCTGATGGAACGGCGGCGCTTTCCGGACGTCGTGGCCCGCGGTCGCGACTATTACACGCCCTATCGCAGCATGGTCCCAAAGCACATCGAGGGTCTGTTGGTGGCCGGACGGCACTACTCGGCGACTCCCGAGGCGCAGCGCATCAGCCGCGAGATCCCCCCGATGATGGTGATGGGTGAGGCCGCGGGGACCGCCGCGGTGTTGAGTTTGGAATCCGGCGTGCCGCCGCGTCGAGTCGACGTGCCGGCGCTGCAGAAGCGGCTCATGGCGCAGGGGGTGAACCTGGGCACGCTCGAACCTGTAACGGGCGCCACATGAGTCGTCACCCAGGCGTCGGAGACCCCCAATGACGCAGTTTTGCACCGTCGAGCGGGACGGCCACCTGCTGGTCGTCACGATCAACCGACCCGAAGTCCGCAACGCGCTGCACCGCCCTGCGACCGACGAACTCGATCAGATCTGGAATACGTATGAAAGCGACCCCGACCTGCGGGTGGCGATCCTCACGGGCGCCGGTGACCGGGCGTTCTGCGCCGGCTATGACATGAAAGAACCGTCTGGATCCGCCGGCAAGAGTTTTCTTGCGGTCAGACATCCTCGGGGCATCGGCGGGCTGGCGTTGAGGTTCGACGGGTGCAAGCCTATCATCGCCGCGGTCAACGGCGTCGCGGTCGGCGGGGGGTTCGAACTGGCACTCGCATGCGACGTCATTGTGGCCGCCGAGCAGGCCGAATTCGGGTTTCCCGAGCCGCGCATCGGCCGGACGGCCATGGATGGCGGCATGCACCGGCTCGTGCGCCACGTGCCGCTCAAGGTCGCGATGGGGATGCTGATGACTGCCCGTCGTATCTCCGCGTCGGAGGGCTGGCGCATCGGGCTGGTCAACGAGGTCACACCGGCCAACGACCTGATGAGCGCCGCGCGGCGCTGGGCGCAGCACATCCTGGAGTGCGCCCCGCTGTCGGTGCAGGGGACGAAGGCCGCCGTGATGGCCGGTCTGGGGCTGCCCCTGCCGGCGGCGGTGGCGCTGGTGCCCGCGGCGCTGGCGAAGTCGATGAGCTCGGAGGATCATACCGAAGGCGTCAACGCATTCCTGGAAAGGAGAGTGCCGAAATGGTCCGGCCGGTAGGCAACGGTCCACTCGATGGGATTGTCGTGCTCGACTTCACACAGATTGAGCTCGGGCCGTGCTGTACGCAAACACTGGGAGACTTCGGGGCGGACGTCATCAAGATCGAGCGGCCGGGGCAGGGCGATCTCTCGCGCGGACACATGAAGCACGCCAGCGGTGAGAGCGCGATCTTCTGGAGCCTCAACCGCAACAAACGCAGCGTGGCGATCGACGTGCGGTCACCGCTGGGTCGCGAGGCGATCTACCGGCTCGCCCGGAAGGCCGACGTGGTCGTCCACAACTTTCGCCCCGGCGTCATGGAGCGGTTGGGGTTTGGCGCCGAGCACCTGAGGGCCCTCAACCCGCGTCTCATCTTTGCTTTCGGGAGCGGCTACGGTCCGAGCGGCCCGTATCGCGACAAAGGCGGCCAGGACGTGCTTGCGCAGGCGATGAGCGGGATCGCGGCGCGGCGCGCCGACCCCAATGCGCCGCCCGAGCAGTGCGCGACACCGATCGCCGATTTTACGGCGGGGATGCTGCTGGTCCAAGCGATCCTGCTGGCGTTGCTGGCGCGGGCGCGGACCGGTGACGGACAGGTCGTCCACGCGTCACTGCTCGACGGCATGCTGGCCATGCAGCTGCAGGAAGCGACCGTGTGGCTGAACCTCGGCGAGCACTTGAACTGGGCCTCATTCCCGCTCTCGGGCACGTTCCAGACACTCGACGGCTATGTCTCGATGGTGGGCGCGTTTAAGACCAACCCGCTCCAGTTGATCTGCCAGGGGCTCGGCATCGAGGACCTGTCCGCCGATCCGCGCTACGCCACGCACAAAGAGCAGATGGCGCACCGTGACGAGTTGCAGGCCCGCTGGCGTCAGGAGTTCGGTACGCGCACGACCAAACAGGTGGTCGACGGCCTCGAGGCGGTTGATATCCTGTGCGCGCGCGTCAACTCGATTGAAGAAGTGCTGCGCGACTCGCAGGTGACACACAACGAGATGGTCGTTGAGATGACCCATCCGGTGATCGGGCCCATGAAGGCGGTGGGGATTCCGGTCAAGCTCGAAGGGACGCCGGGGTCCGTCCGCCTGGCGCCCCCGCGCCTGGGTGAACACACACACGAAGTCCTGACGGAACTGGGTTTTGGACGGGACGAGATTGCGGCGATGGTCGACGACACCAGCCGTGTAGGACGATGACGAACGCGCGGGTCGGCAGGAGAGCCCCGTCGGCGGGCGGAAACCTCCTAGCCACTCGCCGCGATAAGAAGCTGGAGAACGTCATAGGGGGTGG
>CBRGMJ010000246.1:0-3716 GCA_967797525.1 uncultured bacterium
TCGCCCGCCGTCTGGCCATCACCAGACAACGTCTCGCCGGCCCGCGGCCCAGCGCCGACGCGTCGGGCATCCTCGAGGTCGTGCGCGACCTAGGTTGCCTACAGCTCGATCCCATCAGCGCGGTCGCGCGGAGCCATTTGCTGGTCCTGTGGAGCCGGCTGGGCCAGTTTGATACGACCCATGTGGATACGCTCCTGTGGGAGGACAGAACACTCTTCGAGGATTGGGCACACGCCGCGTCCATCGTGCTCACCGAGCACTATCCAATCTTTCGCACGCTGAAGAAGCATCATCTCACCGGCGACGCCGCATGGACACGCCGGTTCCGCGCCTGGTTGAACAAGAACCAGAGTCTGCGCCGTCGCGTCCTCACTGAGCTGCGGCGGCGAGGTCCGTTGCTGTCCCGGCAGATCGAAGACAACGCCGCCACCGACTGGCCCTCCTCCGGGTGGACGTCTGGGCGCAACGTCGAGCGGATGCTCTCGCACCTGTGGCACGAGGGGACGATCATGGTCGCGGGGCGGTCGAGCGGTCAGAAACTCTGGGATCTGACAGGCCGGTGTTTGCCGTCGTGGGCGCCGCGCGAGCGGCTCTCGGACCTCGAGATCACACGCCGGGCGGCGCAGACGGCGTTACGGGCGCTCGGCGTCGCCCACCCCCGTGAGATCGAGCAGCACTTCACCCGCGGGCGGTACGCGCAGCTCCCACGGGTGCTCAGGGAGCTCGACACGAAGAAACGCATCGTGCGGGTGCAGATCCAGGATGACCGGCGTGACTGGCCCGGCCCGTGGTACATCCACGCCGATGATCTCCCCTTAGTGGACCGTCTGGCCGCGGATGCCTGGCAGCCGCGCACGACGTTGCTCTCGCCCTTCGACAACCTCATCTGTGACAGGGCGCGCACGGAGCAACTTTTCGGGTTCGACTATCGAGTCGAAATTTACGTCCCGCCCGCCCAACGTCAGCACGGCTACTACGTCATGCCGATCCTGCACGGCGACCGGCTGGTCGGACGCGTCGACCAGAAGATGGATCGGTTGAACGGCCGGCTGAACGTCAACGCCGTCTATGCCGAACCAGACGCCCCCAGGTCCCCGGTGGCCGCGCGGGCGATCTCGGGCGCCATCAAGGATCTGGCGGCCTTCCTCGGCGCCAGGGAGATTGCGTACGGCCGCCGCATCCCACCGGCCTGGCGTGGCGCGCTGCAAGACACCTAGGCCGGCTCAGGCGCGCCCGAGCCGCACGGCAACCGCGCGTAGCGTGTCCGGGCGACCCGTCTTCACTGCGTCGGTCCCCATGTCGATCAGTCGCGCCATCCGGTCATCTTCGCCGCGAGTGTAGATGTGCACCGCGAGCCCGCGCGCATGGGCGCGCGCGATATTGGCGTCGGTGGCCGCGTAGTCTTGGGGCGAGATCACGTCAACCCCGGCCTGCGCGGCCGAGGCGACCTCGCTGCCAAGATCTAACGTGAACACGGACCACTGCACCGCGACGTCGGGCGCGATCTCGTGCGCCCGCGCGATCCCATGGGTACCCGCACTCGAGATCACGACTCGCTCCGAGCCCCCCGCCCCCTGAACGACCTCGAGGACTTTCGTCGCCAGCTTCGTCGACACGGCGGCATCCTCCGTCACGCCGCTCGGCCAGCCGACTGTCACGCCGGCCTTCAATTCGATGTCGATCAGAACCCTCCCGGCGAACCGTTCGAGGACGTCGGCCAGTGTCGGGACGCGGACGCCCTGAAACTGCTCCCCGAACCAGGCGCCGGCATCCAGCGCCCGAACCTCCGCCAAGGTTTTCGACGCGATCTCGCCCTGGCCGTCGGTTGTCCGATCGACGCGTTCGTCGTGCATCACGACGACCTCGCCGTCGCGCGTGAGGTGGACGTCGAGCTCGATCACGTCCGCCCCAAGCGTGCAGGCGAGGTCGAAGGCTTCGAGGGTATTCTCCGGCGCGTAGGCGCTGGCGCCGCGATGCGCCACGACGAGAAACCGTCGAGACCGCAGGACCTCGCGAAAGGCAGGCCTCACGCCCGGTGTTTCTGGCCGGGCAATTCCGGGCCCTCTCACCCCCGCCGACGGGCTACTACAGAGGAAGGGTCGCCGGAGATGGCTAAGTCCTTCCCCAAGTTTGACAGATCCAGGGGGGTGAGGAAATGCGCGGCAAATGGTTGATCGCCGCCTCGGTGATCGGCGCGTTGGCCCTGGCGTTGCCAACGGCGCCTTCGGCTCAGGCGCAGCAGCGCACCATCGTCATCAAGGTCTGGACGATCGGCCCCGACAACCCGTCGAAAACTCGTTTCGAGAACGTCGTGACCGCGGCCGAGCGACTGAACAGCGACCTGAAGCGCGAGGGCGCCAACTACCAGGTGAAGGTCGAGGGGTTCTTCGATACCACGGCGTGGGATCCGTACCTCCGCCGCGCGCTCCTGGCGTTCCAGGGCGCGGACGCGCCTGACATCGTCCAGGTCCAGTCCTTCTTGATCCCGACCTGGGCCGAAGCGGGCTTTATCACGGCGTTGGACGACATGATCCCCAAGCATCCGCAGTTCAGCGATGTCGTCCCCTCACTGTGGAACGCGATGAGGCTCAAGGGCAAGACATGGGGAATCCCGCAAGACACCGAGGCGCGCCCCCTGTACTTCAACAAGGTCCTGCTCAAGAAAATGGGGTGGACCGACCAGCAGATCACGGACCTCCCCAAGAAAATCTCCAGCGGTGAGTTCACCTGGGATGACGTGATGACCACCGCCCGTGAGGCTCGACAAAAGAACGTCATCGAGGCTGGAAAGGGCTACTACCACCGGCCGGTCAACGGCATCGACTTCCTGCAGTGGTACCGGTCGTTCGGCGGCAAGGACTACGACGCGCAGAGCGGCAAGCTCGTCTTCAACAAAGCCGCGGCACTCCGATACTACCGCTGGCTACGCTCCGCTGTCGACACCGGCGTACTCGAACGGGATCGCCTCAACGGCGACTGGAATCGCTGGTACCAGCCTGTCACCGACGGCGACGGCAAGGTCCTGTTCTTCTCGGGCGGCACGTGGCAATGGGCGGAGCTCGAGCAGCAGTGGGTCGCCACCAGGGGCGGCGAGCAGTGGCTCTTCGAGCACTTCGGCTATGCACCGCACCCGACGCATATCAAGGGTGGCAAGGCGACCACGCTCTCGAACCCCCAGGTCTACACGATCACGGCCGGTTCAAAGAACAAAGACCTTGCGCTCCGCCTGCTCGCCTACACCACCGTCCCCGATCTCGATGCCAAGCATGCGGTCGGGAGCGCGCACCTGCCGGTGTTGCGGCGCACTGCCGCGTTGGTCAAGAACCGGTTCCTCAACGAGGTCAGTTATCTGCTCAACTACACCACGTTTGCGCCGCCGCATCCCGACCTTCCCAAGTGGCAGGACGCGGTCTACCGCGGCGTTTCCGCGGTGGAATCAGGCAGCGCGACACCGGAGCAGGCCGTTGACATCGTCGCCGGAGAGTTGCAACGCACGATAGGGGATAAGATCATCATCGAGTAGTCGACAACGACCGGACGGGTCCCGTGAGGAGGTACGCGGCGCCGCTCCTGTTCTTGTTGCCGGCCACCGTGCTCATCGTGCTCTTTTTCGTGGTGCCGGTGATCATGACGCTGTACCTGTCCCTCACTGACATCTCCACCCTTACGTTCAGGAATCCGAAGTGGGTGGCGATGGCCAACTACACGACCCTTCT
>CBRGMJ010000247.1:0-3679 GCA_967797525.1 uncultured bacterium
AAACACGATCGAAGCCATCCAATCGGGCGTAGTGTTGGGCCACGTGGGACTGGTCGAGGGGATGGTACGCCGGTTCAAGAGTGAACTCGGCGACGATGCTCGCGTGATCGCCACCGGGGGATTGGCCACGCTGGTCGCCGGTACGAGCACGATCTTCACAACCGTCAACGAGGACCTGATCCTGCAAGGGCTGCGCATGATCACTGAGATGAACCGCCCGCGGTAGCGAGCACCGAGGATTATTCGCTTTAAGGAGTTGACGTCACGGATGCCGACTGTGCTGGATGGCAAGCAGATCGTGCTGGGTGTGACCGGCAGCATCGCCTGCTTCAAGGCCGCCGACCTGGCGAGCAAGCTGGCCCAGCACGGTGCGATCGTCGACGTGATCCTCACCCGCGCGGCCCAGCGTTTCATCACCCCCATCACCTTTCAGGCGCTCACACACCGCCCCGTCATCGCGGATCTTTTCGACCCGGGCGCCGAAACCGCGATGGACCACGTGGCGCTGGGACTGCGATCGGACCTCTTTGTTGTCTGCCCGGCGACCGCCAACGCGATCGCGCACCTGTCGCTGGGACTGGCGGACGACGCCCTGACCACCACCGCCCTCGCGGCCCGCGCGCCGTTGGTGCTCGTTCCGGCCATGGACGCCCACATGTTCGAGCATCCTGCGGTGCAGGAACACCTGCAGCGGTTGGCGGCGCGTGGGACGCGCATCGTTGGCCCGGTTGAGGGTCGCATGGCATCCGGGCTCGTCGGCAAGGGTCGGATGAGCGAGGTACCCGAGATCCTGGAGCATCTCAGGCATACCCTTGGACAGGTCGGCGGGGATTTGCGTGGTCGGACGATCGTCATTTCCGCGGGCGGCACGCAGGAGCCGCTCGACCCTGTTCGTGTCTTGACGAATCGATCCTCCGGCAAGATGGGGTTTGCGCTCGCCGAGGCCGCGCGCGACCGCGGAGCCCGCACGGTGCTCGTGACCGCGCCCACGAGCCTGCCGACCCCGGTGGGCGTAGAGGCGGTGCCGGTGCGCACCGCGATCGAGATGCGCCGGGCCGTTCTCACCGCGTCTGAGCAGGCAGACGCCCTCATCATGGCCGCCGCCGTCGCCGACTACCGTCCGGCGACCACCGTCCTGCACAAAGTGAAGAGGGGTCCGGCTTCGTGGACTCTGGAGCTGGTCCAGAATCCGGACATTCTCAGCGAAGTTGGCGGTCCGGTGATCAAGGTCGGCTTCGCCGCGGAAACCGAGCACCTGCTCGACTCGGCTCGACGCAAACTGGAAGCGAAGAATCTCGACCTGATCGTCGCAAACGACGTGAGCGCGGCGGACAGCGGTTTCGAGACGGATACCAACCGCGTGATCATCGTGGGCCGATCTGGGGAGGTCGAGGACCTGCCGCTCCTGCCAAAATACGAGGTGGCTCGGCGGATCCTGGACCGGGTCGTGACCCTCATGCACCGACCCAAGGAGCAGGCCTCGCCTTCGTAATTGCTGGAAGTCTTGGTACGGCTATCTCTCGCCACTCCGTCCTATCTGCCGGTACAAACACGCGAAAGTGCAGGCGGTCGTCCCACGAGCCGGTCCTTGCGCGGGCAACCGCCTCGCGGACCCCATCGTCCCGCAGTCGCTCGAGCGCGGCGCCCAGCAGTGTCTGCCCAAGTCCCTGCGACCGATGAGCCGGATCGAGACAGATCCCGGTCAGGAGGTTGCAGCCCGACCAGTGCCAGTGGGCCACGCCGCACGTTCCCACGATCCGCCCGCCAAACTCGCCGACGAGAAACGTCACACCAGGCGCCCCGATGGTCGTCGACACCCTGTTCGTGATCCAGCGTCGGGCGGCATCGGACAACGGCCGCCAGGCCGGGTCGGAAGCGTACGCGCCGATGACCACGCGGAGTACCAACTGCGCCTCGCGCGGATGCGCAGCACGCACCCGGTAGGGACCCGGGTCGTACGCCGCGTCGACCGCTGGCAGGAACCACGCGTAGCGAATCTGGCCAGGGGGCTGAGTCGATACACTCACACCCGATCCATCTTGCAGGGTCAGGCAGCCTTGCCGTTCGTCAATCCTTCTCACGGTCTATGACCTCCGTCGGACGCTGGCCACGATGGCGGTCCAGTCTGGAGGGCTGCCGGAGGTACGCCGGGTCGCCGTGTACGGAGGATCCAGGCGGTTCCGCTGACCGGCGGCTCGTCTACGGATACCGTTCCACCGACGAGAGGACGACCGGCGTGCGCAGCCCTCCAGGCCGAGACCGCCATCCGAGGCGATCGGTACCTTTACGGGTCCGCCGCCAGCATACGCCACCGCCTGTCAAACCGGGGACAACGCGGGACGAAACCTACGTGAAGCCGGCGCGAAGCCAGCGCCTATGGGCGGGCTGTAGCGGAGATGTGGCTGGCCAGGATCAGCGCCGCCAGTCCTCGCATGTCAGCGCATGCCGTCGACGCTCATCCTGAGGGGTCGTCTCCTACTAAGGTCTGCTAGTAGCCTCCCGCATAGACCAAGTAGCCATAGTACCGGTTGCCGCTGGCACTGCTCGGATCATCGGTGAACCCCGACCCCGCAGGGGCGTGCGCGGCGTCGTAGCGAAGCTTGGCGATGATTTGGGCAGGCGTCATGTTGAGACAGTTGTTATCAGGCCGATTGGCAGCGAGACACAGGGCCACCGTGCCGGTCACGTGCGGCGCGGCCATGCTGGTTCCCGAAATCGTATTGTAGCCGCTGGTTCTCCAGGTCGAAGTGATACAGACGCCCGGGGCGGCAATGGTGTGGTTCCGATCGGCCGTGCTCACGGCAAAGTTGCTGAAGTCGGCCGCTGTATCGTCGACGTCCGGCCGGCAGGTCGAGGCTGCCCCCCCGCCCGGCTGGCCATTGAAGTCGGCCATCGCGGTCGCAGCGAACACCTCCTGGTAGGCTGCGGGGACGAACCCGGCAAGATCGGACTGGCTGTTTCCCGCCGCGGCGACGATGGTGACGCCGTCGCCGACGGTAATACAGACCGCCAGGTGGAATGGGTCGAAGTTGACAAACCCACACGATTCATCGTCGGACCCGGGCCCGCCGAGGCTCATGTTCGCCACACGGATGCTGCCACCGTAGAACGGGCTATGCGAGTCAACCCAGTCGAGACCGCACACGATCCACGAGAGGCTACCAAAGCCTTGACTGTTCAGGACCTTCACTGCCCACAAGCGCGCACCCGGAGCTATGCCGGCGGTGCCAAAGCCATTGTCTTTGGCACCGATGATTCCGGCGACGTGCGTGCCGTGACCGTGCCCATCGTCCCAGCCGTTCCTGTTGCGGGTTGTGCAATTGTGGCCGCCCGCGACGTTCAAGTCTGGGTGGTTTCTCTGGATGCCGGTGTCGAGGACCGCCACGTCGACAGGGACGACCGCGCCCGATCCATTCCCGGCCTGGACAGAACTGAGGTCCGCGTCAATCCGGTCGATCCCCGTGGGGACCACCTGCGCAGCGATGGAGACGACACGGTCCTCGACAATGAAACGCACCCGCGGGTCTCGCCGGAGCGCAGCAAGGCGGCCTGGCGGGACGGAGCCCGCAAACCCCCTCAGGGCGCGCCTGTACACATGGTCAAGGTCGACATCGTGCTGCGCCGTCAGGATCTGCGCGTCGCGGTCAGGAACCCTGACCCAGTCGTGAAAGACGACGAT
>CBRGMJ010000248.1:0-3675 GCA_967797525.1 uncultured bacterium
GTCGGCATAGCGCGACGGCGAAGGCTGCCAGACTTCGACGGGCCGTGCGTAGCCGACACGGGCGTACAGCGAGCGGCCCGCGTCGAGCACGCACAGCAGTGTGATGGTGACGAGCACCACACGCGAACGCGAGACCAGCATCCAGCGCATACGATGTCGGTCTTACTGAGCAACCGTGCGTTTCTCCTTCTGGTATTCTCTACAACAGATGCCGGAGGCCGGACATGTCGCAGATCCGTCAGACCATCACACCGGGTAAGGCTCGAAGCCTGGCCCGGATCTCAGACGGTGAAGGGCGTTACGCCGTCCTCGCCATCGATCAGCGCTGGCAGTTGTTCGGGTTCATCGGCGGCGCGCTCGGCAAACCGGCCGGCGCCGTCGACGCCGAAACCGGCGAGGTCAAGGCCGTTCTGGCGTCGGTGCTGGCCTCACACGTCACAGGATTGCTCGTGGATCCATTCTGCGGGTACCACCGCGTGGTGCCCGATCTCCCTCGAGAGGTAGGCCTGTTGCTCACGATGGAAGACCACGAGTTCGATTCACACCCCGACGGCCACCGCGTGAGCCGGCTGATGCCGCGATGGAGTGTGGACGCTGCGGTGCGCGCGGGTGCCGAAGCGTTGAAGCTGCTGGTGTGGTACCGGCATGATGCGCCGCAGGTCATCCGACGGCTTCAGTTCGACTTCGTCCACCGGGTTGGCGGCGAGTGCCGGAGGGCGGATCGGCCTCTCGTGCTCGAAATCTTGCCCTATCGCGTGGCGGGTGAGACCGAGGCCGAGTACGCGCGCCGCCTCCCCGACCTGACAGTCGGACTGGTCGAGGCGTTGGCCGATCCCACCCTGGGCGTCGACCTCTACAAGCTGGCCTTGCCGGGCAGCCCCGAGGGTGTCCGCGAATGGGGCGGCCACCTCTACGGGCTGGCCGATCTGCGGGCGCACATGACACGCATCACCGAACGGCTGCCCGCGCCGTGGGTGTTGTTGAGCGGGGGCATGCCGTCGCATCAGTTCACCGATGCGCTGCGGGCCGCGCTCGACGGCGGTGCGCGCGGGTACTTGGCCGGCCGGGCCGTGTGGTGGGAACCGCTGCAGGCGTACCCCGACCTCGCCGCCGTCAGGAAAAATCTTCAGACGGTCGGTCTGGCGACGCTGGCGACCCTCAACCGCGAGATTGAGCGGCTGGCGCCGCAGCGCCTCCCCGTGTCGTGGCGCCTGCAGACCTAGGAGCCGGGCCGACTAGCCCGCCCGCAGCGCGCTCCCGGCCCACGCGAGCCACGCGATCGTCGTCACGAATCCGCCGAGCATCAGCGCCGGTGCTCCCATGACAAAGAGGCCCAGCACATTGAGGACGCCGGAAGCGATCCCGACCCAGGCCGCGCCTGCCGGCAGAACCTTCGTGTCGAGGATCGCCCAACCTGCCAGCAGGGCTCCGACCCCGGTAAAGGTGTTCCCGAGCCCCTCGAAGCTGGCGCCGATCGCTGACAGCGCTGCCCAGGCCGCGGTGCCGCCGGTCTGATCCTTCGCGGCGAAATCGATGATCTGGCGCCCGCCCAGCATCCACGTCATCGACCCAAGCGCGAAGCTGCCCAGACCGATCAGGGTAATGTACAGGATGGCTCTGGCCCGAGTCGGGGCGGCATCTCGTAGCTTGGTCGCGAGCGCCGCGACGAAGAGCACGGCGAATCCCGCCGCCAGCAGACCGACGAACGAGGCCAGCCTGAACATTCCCCACTTCTGGGTCGCGGCCGCCAGGCTCTTGGCAGGATCACCAGGCGTCATCACGTCTTGCCCAAGAGAGAAGAAGAGGACAAAGAGCACGGCGAGCAGTGCCGCCGTCACAAGACCGGCCGTTCCACCGTTCTTTTGCACGCGGTCCATCGCCCACCTCCCGACGCGCGCTCATCGTCCATCGTGCGAGCGCGACGTATCCGAGGACTACGAGGCGAGCGGGTGATTCCCTCTCAGCGCACCTGTCTCGCATAGGTTCGCCAGACCCGCAGGATCTCGGCCACACTCCAGGCCTGGGCGATGCAGCCGCGTGGCGCGTGCGGCGGGTCGCCTGCAAAAATCTCAGAGATCGTCCCGAGCCCCGCATCGCGCAGGTGAGCCTCAATGGGCCGCAGCAGCTCCGCGAGCGCGACCCGGTCGTGATGCGTGCGATAGTGGGCTTCCGCGTACGCGCCCAGCAGCCACGTCCACGCCGTCCCCTGGTGATAGGCCTCGTCGCGGTGAGTCTGATCCCCGGCGTAGTCCCCGTGATACGCGGGATCACCGGGGGCGAGTGACCGCAGGCCGTACGTCGTGAGCAGTTCCCGCCCGACGACGGCGACCACCGCTGCCGCCTCGTCACCTTCGAGCAGCGGCGACGGGAGCGAGACGGCCAGGATCTGGTTGGGACGGAGGGTCCAATCGTCGCCGTCGGGGCCGTCGACCACGTCGGCCAGAGACCCCCCGTCCCGAGGGACGAACCGCTTCCGGAACGACGCTTTGACTTGGGCGGAGAGCCGATCGTAGGTGACGGCGTCCATATCACCGCGCCGGCGGGCCAGCATGGCCACGATCCGCAGGGTGTTGTACCAGAGCGCATTGACCTCGACCGGCTTGCCGATGCGCGGTGTCACGACCCGGTCGCCGATCTTGGCGTCCATCCACGTGAGTGGCACGCCGGGCTCGCCTGCGCGGAGCAGCCCGTCGGCCGGATCCATCACAATGCCGAATCTCGTGCCAGTCACATAGGCGTCGACGATCTGGCGCACGATAGGGAGCAGGTCGGCGGCCAGGACACTGTTGCCCGTCGCACGATCGTACGCGTACACGGCCAGCACGTACCAGAGGGCGGCATCAACCGTGTTGTAGCCCGGGTCGGCATCGGGCCGGTCTGCAAAGTTGTTCGGCAACAGACCGGCGGCGACGTAGGGCGCAAACGAGCGCAAGATGCCGGCCGCGTCATCGGGACGGCCTGTGGTCAGGCACAGACCGGGAACCGCCATCATGGCATCGCGGCCCCAGTCGTTGAACCAATGATAGCCGGCGACAATCGTCCTGCCTCGGCCGCCGGGTTTGGACCGGCGCTCGACCAGGAACTGGTCGGCGGCCAAGACGAGTTGCTGGACGGCGGGTTCCTCCAGTTCGGCGCCCGAGCGTCCCAGCAGCGCGACCTGGCGACCGCGCTCGGCCACGAGTGCGCGGCCGACGTCCAGGTCAGGTCGAGATTCGGCGGCCAAGCAGACGGCGAGTGCCACATCGTGGGTGAGCGTCGCGCGAAACATCCCAGGTGCAAACAGGTCCGATCGCGCGTCCAAGCCCCGGGCCGCTTCCTCACGGTGCCAGAAGTTCCAGTACCAGTCGCCGCCGGAGACGAACTCCCCTCGGTTGGCGCCGAGGTACAAGGGGACGGCGTCGTTCCCCGCGTGCACCACGACCCACTCGGCCGCGGTCTCCACGCGTGGGCGCCACCCGTGGCCCGACGTGAGCGTGTGGAAGTCACGGTACGTGACGAGGGGTGTGATGTCGAGGTCGATCGGAGCTATCCCGCGAATCAGACGGTACGTCAGACAGGTCGTGTTCGCGCCGTGGACCATCCAGAGACGGCGCTCGAGCAACGCGTCGCCGAGCGCGAACACCCACACGGGCAAGGTCCCATCGAGCGTGAACGATTGGAGATGCACGTACCCCC
>CBRGMJ010000249.1:0-3672 GCA_967797525.1 uncultured bacterium
GATACGCATCGGCCGTGACGGCACCACCGAGCGCCTCCGCATAGATCCTCGCGCCCCGGGCTTCGGCGTGCTCGCGCCGTTCGAGCACCAAGGCCACCGCCCCTTCACCGAAGACAAAGCCGTCGCGGTCGACGTCAAACGGCCGGCTTGCCTGCTCGGGGGCCGTGTTTCGTCGGGACAGTGCCTTCATGTTCGCCATCGCGGAGATCGACAGGGCGGTGACGGCGGATTCGCTCCCACCGGCGACGACCACGTCCGCGTCGCCCTCGCGGATCACGCGGATGGCGTCCACAACCGCCTGCACCCCGGACGCGCAGGCCGCCGTCGACGTGATCGCGGGACCGCGCAGGCCCAGATCGATCGACACCTGACACGCGCCGATGTTTGGCATCATCATCGGCACGAAGAGCGGGCTGACGCGGTGTGGTCCTTTGCCGTCGAGCACGAGCTTTTCACGCTCGACCAAGGAGGTGCCGCCGCCGCCGGTGTTCATGACCACGCCGATCCGCTCGGCATTGGTCTCGTCAACCGTGATGCCGGCATCGGTGATCGCCTGCCGCGAGACCGCGAGCGCCAATTGCGCGAACCGCTCCAAGCGCCGGGCGCTCTTCGAGTCCATATGCTGGGCGGGATCGAAGCCCTTGACCTCCGCGGCGATCTGCACGGACAAGGCGGCGGGATCGAACTGTGTGATCCGGGCCACACCCGACCGTCCGGCCTTCAGGGCCGACCAGGTGGCATCGGCCGTCAAGCCGATGGGCGTGACGGCGCCGATCCCGGTCACGACGACCGCTGGGTGTGTGCTCACAGCGCCTATGGTAGCAAAATCCGGCTACGATGGCTCTGGGGGCGATACGGCGGCCGTCACGGCCTGCACGAAGTTGGACTCGGGGACCGCGCCGACGACTTCCTCGGTGTCGTTAATCACGGTTTTCGGTACCGCATAGACGTTGAATCGCCGCGCAAGATCGGGAAATTCACTCGCCTCGACGATGTCGGTGCGCACGCGCGGGGAGGCGATCGCGAGATCGGCGGCCAGCCTGGCCGCCCGCGGGCAGTGCGGTCAGGTCGGCGTGACAAAGACCTGCAGGTGGACGTCCCCGGGCAGCGCGGCCAGCGCCTCCAACGTGGCGGGTGCGAGCGGCGGGGCATTTTTCGAGACATCGAGGACCAACTCGAGTAGGGTGACGAACTCGTATCCGCCCGGCATGCCGTAGTAGCGCACCCCGTAGTCCTCGGCGCCGATGACCGCGGTGGCCGGGACCCGATCAATCTTCATCTGCCGGGCCAGGTCGGGCTCGCTGACGATGCTATGCTCTTCGAGCGTCAATCGGTCAGACAGCGCCGCCAGCTCCTTGAGGATCTGGCGGGTGTACTCGACGATCTCGAAGTCTTCGCCGGGCAGTGCCAGCCCGGCGACGCTGGGTGCGAAGAAGACGAGACGGACGTCGGCCACCATTTCTTGCGCGAGACGCCGCCGGACGAACTCCGCATCCTTGTCGGTCAAAAATGCCATCGGATCGCTCCTCTCGCCCCTCCCGGCAACGCGCACCGGCAGAAGGCTATTCCGAGACCGCGCAGGCAGGCAGTCCGGTGCAGGGAGGCAGTCCGGTTCAGGGAACTGTTGCCGGGAATGACCGAGGCGATGCTCGACGAAGATCTGAAGGTCCTGTCGCACCTGCGCGGGTACCCGGACGACCTGCACCACTTCAGCAACATGATCAAGCAGGCAAACCCCCGGGGGATGTCCGCACTCAGGTTGGTGTTGATCCGTCCCGCGGCCTCAGATTCGCTCATCGCCGCCATCTGCCGCCAGGTGGCCGACGGCGTGTCCATCTTGAACGCCGTCGAGGTCGCCGAGCGCTTCGGCGTCCCACCGCGCCAGTTTCTGGACGAGACCGCGGCACGCCCCGACTTCCCGGCGCCGTTGTTCGCAGCCGGACACCGCCGGATCTGGCGCGAGGACGACATTCAGACCTATCTGCGAGACCACCGCACTGGCGCGCCGGGCCGCCTGGAGTCGTAGTGGCGACGTTCGCGCTCTGGGTCACGTGCAAGACCTGCGCGTTCGTCTTCGACAGCGGCCTTCGCATGGACCAAACCTCATTTGACCGCGGCACCCTGGCGGCCAACTATTACACGTGCCCGCAGTGCCGGACGCGCGACACCTATCGCAAGGCCGACTACGAGCTGCGGGGCGTCCCTCCGCGCAGCCGCAGCGGACCCGCGCGCAGGTAGCGCGACGGCAGCGGCCGTCCGAGCGCCGATTCGAGGCGTCCTGACGCGGCGCTGAGCGTGTCCAGATCCACGCCGGTCTCGATCCCCATCCCGTGCAACATGAAAAGCAGGTCCTCCGTGGCGAGGTTGCCGAGCGCGCCCGGCGCAAACGGACACCCACCCAGACCACCGGCAGAGGCATCGATCGTGGTGATCCCCAGGGCCATCGACGCCAGCACGTTGGCCAGCGCCGTGCCGCGCGTATCGTGGAAGTGCACGGCGAGCCGTCCCGCGGGGACATCTTGTAGAAGCATCTCCAGCGTGCCCGACACCTCCGCCGGCGTCGCGGCGCCGACGGTATCCGCCACGTCGACGTCGTCGCACCCCAACGCCAGCAGCTCGTGCGCCACGCGCCGCACGATCTTCGGGTCCGTGCGCCCGGCGTACGGGCACCACCACGCCGTGGAGATGTAGCCACGAACGCGCACGCCGTCCGCGCGCGCCGCAGCCGCCACCTCGCGAAACGCCACGAGCGAGGCGGCGATGCTCATGCCGATGTTGGCCTGCGCGAACGCCTCCGACGCGGCGGTGAACACCGCGATCGTCTGGATGCCGCTGGCAACTGCGCGTTCCAGACCCCGCCGATTTGGGACGAGCGCGATGTACGTGACATCGTTGCGGGGCCGGAGGCGGCGGATCACCTCTTCGGTGTCGGCCATCTGCGGGACGCGGTCGGGACGGACGAACGCGCCCACCTCGATCGCGGGCAGCCCCGCATCGGCCAGGTGTTCAATCAACGCGAGTTTGGTCTCGAGCGGCACGATCTCGGGCTCGTTCTGCAGCCCGTCACGCGGGCCCACTTCGACGATGCGCACGCGGCGGGGATACGCGGTCGCCGACATCAGCGGGCCTCGGGCAGGTCCTCGACGTCGACGACGATGGCGCCGCCTTCCACCTGTGTACCCGGTGCGACGGCGACGCTCGTGACCCGGCCGGCCGCGGCCGCGCGCACGACGTGCTCCATCTTCATCGCCTCGATGAGATACAGCGGGTCGCCTGCGGCGACCCGCTGTCCCTGTTCCACGAGCACACGCGTCACGAGCCCGGGCATCGGCGCCCGCAGATCGTGATGGGGCGAGGCGGCCCGTGGCCCGACGGCGGTGGGGTCGCCCTCAAACAGATATGTCTCGCTGTCCACGTGCACGAAGTGCCGCGCCCGGTCGCTGGCATAGTGCACGAGATGACGCCGTCCGTCGACGGTCACCATGTAGACGCCCGGGCTCATGGCCTCAACGGTCACGGTGCCGCGCAGCGCGTTCACGACACCCTCCACCCCTGCAGCCGCTCCCAAGGATCGGCGCGCGACACACGACGGCCGGGAGGCGCACCAGGCGAGCCCGCCAGCGCCGCAGCGATGGCGACCACTTCAGGCGAAGGCGCCGGGCGCCGCCACGA
>CBRGMJ010000250.1:0-3670 GCA_967797525.1 uncultured bacterium
CTCCCGGGGCGCGATGGGCGCGTCTCCGCGGCCAAAAAAAACGCCCAGGGAGCCGTCTCCCTGGAGACCCGCGTGGGGCACGGCGGGGCCCAGCCCCGCCGGTTGCGGCGCCGCGACCGCGCGCACGAGCGGACTGCCCAACAACGCCGCGCGGGCGTGCCTGGCGGCCGCGCCGAACAAACCCGACTCGTCTCTGAAGCGGACCTCCAGCTTTCGGGGGTGGACGTTCACGTCGATCGTTCCGGGCTGTACGTCGAGGAAGACCGCAAAAATGGGGAACCGGCCCACCGGCAAAAGTTGCGCGTAGCCCTGCTCGATTGCCCGCCTGACGATGGCGCTCTGAATCGGGCGTCCGTTGACAAAAACGTACTGACCGGTCCGATTTGGCCGCGCCCGCTCCGGCCGGCTCAACCACGCCTTCATGGTGCCGCCCGGGATCGACCCCGACGCCGTCACCAGTTCCTCGCCGCGCCCCGAGACCAGGATGTCCGCCACGCGCTCCGCGGGCGAGGCCTTCGGCCAGTGGGCGATCTCGCGTCCGTCGAACGCCAGCCGGATGGCCACCTGCGGGCGGGCCATCGCCGCGCGCTGCACGACGTCGGCAACGAGCGACTGCTCCCGCGCGTGCGACTTCATGAACTTGAGCCGGGCCGGGGTGGTGAAGAAGAGGTCGCGCACCTCGACCATAGTGCCCGGCGGCGCGCCGTGCAGGTGGATCTCCTCAACCGCGCCACCACTCAGCCGCGCGCGTGTGGCCGCACCGGCGTCGGGTGTGCGGGTCACGATCGTCACGCGCGCAACCGCGGCGATGCTTGCGAGCGCTTCCCCGCGAAAGCCGTAGCTGCGGATCGCCTCGAGGTCCTCGATGTGCGCGATCTTGCTCGTCGAAAAACGCTCGAAGGCCAGCGGCACTTCGCCGGCATTGATGCCCGCGCCATCATCGGCTACCCGGATTACCCGCAGCCCCGCGCCTTCGATCTCCACGCTGATCTGCCCGGCGCCGGCGTCCAGGCTGTTCTCGAGCAGCTCCTTGACAACCGAGGCGGGACGCTCGACGACCTCGCCCGCCGCGATGCGCTCCGCGACGGAGCGCTCGAGGACGCGGATGCGGGTCACTGTAGCCGCCGCTCCTGACGGTCCTGAGCGCCGGCCCGCAGCGCACGGGCGCGGTCCCGGAGCTCGGCCAGCGTCTGCATGGCTTCCAACGGCGTCATCGACTCGACGGCCAGACTGAGCAGGGCCTCTTCGAGAGGAGACGCAAGTTCCAACGCCAACGGCAGCTGGCGTCCAGGACGCGCGCGGGACGGGAGCCGCGCCGCCTCGGGCTCGGTGGGCCGCGCCGCGGCATTCTCCAGACGCTGGAGGATCCGTCTGGCTTCGCTAATGACCTCATCGGGGATGCCCGCGAGCTGCGCGACGTGGATACCATACGATCGGTCCGCGCGTCCCTCGGCCGCGGTATGGAGGAAGACGACTTGATCTCCCTCCTCCCGCACCTGCATCGAGACATTGCATACGCGCGGCAGGAGATCCGCCAGTTCGGTCAACTCGTGAAAGTGCGTGGCAAACAGGGTGCGCGCCCCGATGTGGTCGTGGAGATACGCGACGACGGCCCAGGCCAGGCTCATGCCATCGTACGTACTCGTCCCCCGACCGACTTCGTCGAGGATGATCACGCTGCGCGCGGTTGCCCCATGCAGGATGCGGGCGACTTCTTGCATCTCGACCAGAAATGTGCTCCGCCCGGACGCGAGATCATCGGTCGCGCCCACGCGCGTAAAGACTCGGTCGGCGACGCCGATCCGCGCCGCCGCGGCCGGCACGAACGATCCCATCTGCGCCATGATCGTGATCAACGCCGCCTGCCGGAGCAGTGTGCTTTTCCCGGCCATGTTCGGTCCCGTGACGATCAGCAACGCGCGGTCGGCCGCGCTGAGCGCGAGATCGTTCGGGACAAACCGCTCCCCCTGGAGCAGGCGCTCGACAACCGGGTGACGCCCTCGGCGGATGTCCAGGACCGCGTCGTCGACAAGCTCAGGCTTCACGTAGTCCCACCGCTCCGCGACGTGGGCCAGACCGAGCAACACGTCGGCCTCGGCCAGAGCGCGCGAGGTGTCCAGCAGCGACGCTGACTGGTCTGCGATCTCCTGGCGCAGACGCTCGAAGAGCCGCGTCTCGATCTCAGCCATCCGCTCCTCGGCGCCCAGAATGGCGGCCTCGCGCTCCTTCATCTCAGGCGTGATGTAGCGTTCGGCGTTGGTCAGCGTCTGCTTGCGCACGTAGTCTGCGGGGACGGGTTGCCGGTTCGCGTTGGACACTTCCAGATAGTATCCAAAGACCTTGTTGAAACCAACCCGCAGTGAGCGGATACCCGTCCGCGCACGTTCGGCGGCTTCCAGACCCGCGATCCAGGTCTTGCCGCCGGTCGCGGCTTCCCGTACCCCATCGAGCTCGTCATCGTATCCTGCGCGGATCACTCCACCGTCTCTGACGGTGGCCGGAGGGTCGTCCACGAGCGCCCGACCGATGTGCCCGGCGATGGTCTCATGGGAGTCGACGAGACCGCCCAGCTCGGCCAGCCGCGACTGGGTCAGACGCGCCAGATCGGCGCGAAGCGCCGGCAGCCGCAGCAAACCGGCCCGCAGCACCGCCAGGTCGCGCGGGGTCGCCGAGCCGTGTCCGATCCGGCCGATCACCCGGGCGAGGTCCGGCAGGGCCTTCAACGCCTCGCGGAGATCCGCCCGCACCGCCCGCGCGTCGACGGCCACCGCCACGGCGCGCTGACGGACGCCGATCGAGTCGATCGAGACGAGCGGCCGCAGCACCCACTCGCGCAGCAGGCGGCTGCCCATGGCCGTCACGGTCTCATCGACGGTGCTGAGCAGCGTGTGCGCCATCGTGCCGTCGCGCAGATTGCGCACCAGTTCGAGGTTCCGCCTGGTCGTTTCGTCGAGGGCCAATATGTCCTCAGTGCTGTAGACGCGCAACCCTCGCAGGTGCTCGAGGGCGCTCATCTGCGTGTGTTTCAGATACTGGAGCAACGCACCGGCCGCAGCAACCGCAAGCGGCAGGTCCTCGGCTCCAAACCCTTCGAGCGAGGCGACGCGGAAATGCTCGATGAGCGCCCGCCGCGCCACGCTGGGCTCGAACCGCCACGGCTCGACGCGGGTGAGCCGGTATCGGTCGGAGAGCGCCGAGCCGGCGTCGACGTCCTCGGGCAACAGCACTTCTCGGGGATCGTAGCGCGCGACCTCTTCCTCCAGCCGGCGATCCGCATCCGCTCCCTGGATGTGTGTCGACGACAGATCCCCCGTCGATAGGTCCGCGGCCGCAACCCCCCACATCCCGCTGGCCGAGACGACAGCAACAATATATAGGTGTTCGCGCTGCGGGAGCGTGGCGTCCATCACGGTGCCCGGCGTGACCACGCGCGTCACGTCACGCCTGACCAGCCCCTTGGCCTTGCGCGCATCCTCGACCTGATCACAGATGGCGACCCGGTGGCCGCGCTCCACCAGTCGCGCCAGATACCCGGTGAGCGCGTGGTACGGGACCCCGCACATCGGGACACGCCGCCCCTTGCCCAACTCCCGTGAGGTCAGGACGATCTCGAGTTCGCGGGCCGCGACGACCGCGTCGTCGAAAAACAACTCGTAGAAATCGCCGAGCC
>CBRGMJ010000251.1:0-3667 GCA_967797525.1 uncultured bacterium
TATGTTGAAGCCGCGCGGGCGATGGGGTGCAGCAACCTACGCATCATCCTCCGGCACGCACTGCCGAATTGTCTTGCCCCGGTGATTGTCGCGGGGACACTCGCGGTCGGTAATGCGATCATCACGGAGTCGGTGCTCTCGTACCTCGGGGTAGGCGTGCAGCCGCCGACGGCGACGTGGGGGAACATGCTCAAGAACGCGCAGTCGACCATGACGACCAGGCCGTGGTTGGCGATCTTCCCTGGGTTGTTCATCATGCTCAGCCTGCTCAGCGTGAATGCGCTGGGTGATGGGCTGCGCGACGCGCTCGATGTCCGATTGAAGACGTAGGGTGTTTATCCGAAAGGGGGCGGCAATGGTGTCAAGATCACGCACAGGCGGTCGGTGGTTGAGTCTGCTGCTGGCATTCTCCGTTATCGCGACGATGGTCACGATGGGGATTCCGGGAGCGATGGGCGCCCCACGGGACGATGAACTCGTGGTGGCGTTCGACAAAGAGCCCGATACACTCAACCCGTACTCGACCAATACCCTGTCGGCCAAGGAGCTCAACGTCGTCGAAGGGTTTCACGTCACAAACGACAACATGCAGCACGTCCCGCGCCTCGTTCAGCGGGTACCGTCGCTGACCAACGCCGGTCTGACGATGACGGCGGGCAAGATGACCGTGAAGTGGCGGCTGAAGCCCGATCTGAAGTGGAGCGACGGCAAGCCGGTCACGTCCGCGGACGCGGAGTTCACCTATCGGACGATGATCGACCCGAAGTTTCGGGTGGACAGCCGGGCTGGGTGGCCGGTGATCGAGTCGGTCTCTGCGCCGGACCCCTTGACCGTGGTCGTGGCGTTCAAAGAACACTACGCGGCCTACCGCGACCTGTTCCGGTATCTCCTGCCCAAGCACATGCTCGAGGGGAAAGACCTGAATACGTTCTCCGAGTACAACCGCTCGCCCGTCACCACCGCGCCGTACATGGTGCAACAATGGGTGCCCGGGCAGTTCATCGTGTTGGTCGCCAACCCGCACTATCGCGACGCCGCCAAGGGGCTGCCCCACTTCAAGAAGATGACCTATCGGTTCGTGCCGGACGCGAACACGCGGATTAATATGCTCAAGGCGGGCGAGGTCCAGGTCGCGTGGCAGGTGCCATTTGATCAGATCAAGGCCCTCCAGGCGATCTCCAGGCTCAAAGTCGTCGTCCACCCGCTCAATGCGTGGATGCACTTTGACTTCAACCTCCGGAAGCCGATGTTCCAGGACGTCCGGATGCGCCAGGCGGTCGCGTACGCGATCGACAAGGATGCTATTGTTTCTCAGGTGCTCGGCGGGCTCGGGAAGCCGGCCGGTCCTCCCATGACGCCGCTATCGTGGGCCTATAATCCCAACGCGTACAGCCAGTACAAGTTCGATCTCGCCAAGGCCAGACAACTGGTCGCGGAAGCTGGGTGGCGGCCCGGCCCGGACGGCATCCTGCAACGGGATGGACGCCCGTTTACGTTTGACAACTGTCACAACATCGGCGATGCGACGCAGGAGCGCGTACAGCAGGTCATCCAGGCGATGCTGCGGCAGATCGGCATGAACATGGAAATTCGAAACTTCTCCCCGACGGTGTACGGTGGGGTTCGCTTCCGGGGCGAGTGCGACACCCTCTTCCATCGCTGGATCGTCCCCGCAACACCGGTGCTCTCGATCTTCTATGCCGCCGACGCCACGCCGCCGAACGGGCTCAACCAGGTCTTTTACCTCAATGCCGAGATCACCGAGATCATCAAGGAGGCTGAAGGCACCGTCGATCAGCCGAGGGCCAAAGCGCTGTTCTGGCGGGCCCAGGAGATTCTGGCGCGAGATCTGCCGACCATCCCCATCTACTACCTCGTGGGGGCGCAGGCGACGACGGCACGGCTGACCGGGCTCGTGGGCAACCCGACCAACGACGGCGACGGTTGGAATTCAGAAACCTGGAAGCTGGGGCCCTAGCAGATGGCGAAGATCGCGATCGTTGGCTGCGGTGGGATAGGGGGGCTGGCCGGATTCTACATGGCCCAGGCGGGCGAGTCTGTCGTCTTTGTGGACCAGAACGCCGACCACGTCCGGGCGATACGAGACCGCGGCGTCTCGGTCAACGGCGTGTACGGCGCGATGTCCATCGGCCCCCAGCGCTCGTATACGCCGAGCGAGATTCCAGAACCGCTCGACGGCCTGATCTTTCTCGCCTGCAAGTCGCAACACACGGCCGCGGCCGTCCCGCCGTTACTACGGTATCTGACCCCACAGTCGTGCATTATCTCGCTTCAGAACGGCATGAACGAGGACACGATTGCCGGCGTCGTCGGGCGCGAGCGCACGATGGGCGCGCTGCCGGACTACGGCGGCGCGTACCTCAACCCGGGCGTGCTCGAAGCCGTCCACGAGGGGACGGTGTACGTGGGTGAGCTCGACGGTCGAGTCACCGACCGCGCGCGCGGGGCCGCCCGCCTCCTCGGGATCGGGCCAAACAAGTGCGAGCTGCTCACCGACATCGTTGGACGCCTATGGACCAAGCAGGTGTACAACTCGCAGGTGGTGCCGACGGCTCTCATCGACGGGACGGTGGTAGAGGTGCTGGGAAACAAGAAGGTCCAGCGTCTGGCGATCGCCCTCGTGCGCGAGGCGATCCGTGTGTCAGATGCCGCCGGTGTGCGCCTGCACCCCGACCGCTGGTTCACGCCGGACCTGTACCGTGCGGATACCCCCGAGGCCACACAACAGCTCCTAACGGCGTTTGACCGGCTCGTCGAACATCTTGGCGGTCATCAGGTGGGGGACGGGCCTGGCGGCGGCCCGGGGAGCTACAAGTACGTGAAGAAGGCCAGCGGCATCCATTGGGATATCGTCTACCGAAAGCGTAAGAGCGAAGCGGCCCATCTGACGGTGGTGTGCGTGGCCGATCGCTTCGGGATCAAGGTGCCGCTCAACACACGGCTAGTGCAGGTGGTCGAAGAGATCGAGGACGGCAAACGGAAGCTTGGGTGGCATAACGTCGACAACCTGACGGCCTACGCGGAGAGCCTAGGCGCCGCCGTGCACTAGGGGACTCTTATAGACGATCCCATCCTTCATGACCAACTTGACCCGGGTCGGGTCGGCGATGACGTTGATGTCGGCCAGCGGATCGCCATCGACCAAGATGATGTCCGCCAACCGCCCAGGTTGTAGAGTGCCCAACGAGTCCCCCATGCCGAGCAACTGAGCCCCCATGTGTGTTGACGCAACAATAGACTGCATCGGCGTCATGCCCGCCTGCACCATGTAGACGAGTTCGCGGGTGTTTTGGGCGTGCCCCAACGCGCCGGCGTCGGTCCCCATCGCGATCTTCACGCCGAGGTCGAGCGCCCGTTTGAAGTTGCGACGCTGCACGTCGAAGACCGCGGGGAGCTTCGCCGCTGTGTACGCGGGCAGCGAGTGCGGGTCGCGGTCCAGCCGCTCCTTCATGCGATGGGTAACGCTGAGGGTGGGCACGAGCCAGATGCCCAGGCGCGCCATCCGCTCCAGGTCTTCCTCGTCGGCCACTGCCGCGTGCTCGATGGAATCCACACGCGTCTCCAGACAGATCTTCAAGCCCTCACCGCCGTGGGCGTGGACCAGCACGGGTTTGCCGGCGGCATGCGCCTCATCCACCATGGCCCG
>CBRGMJ010000252.1:0-3652 GCA_967797525.1 uncultured bacterium
CGGTGGTCGATGAAGAATGGGGCGGGGCGGGCGCGCTCGAGTGTCTGCGCCGCGGGTACGCGGCGGACGCGGCGCTGATCGGAGAGCCGACCGAGCTCCGCGTCTGCCCGGGCTCGCGCGGGGCGATGAACCTCCGCATCCGTGTGATCGGCCGCAAGGCGCACCCGGGTGAAGGGTGGCGGGGCGTCAACGCGATCCGCAAGACCTGGCTCTATGTCGAAGCGCTCGACCGGCTGCGAGACGATCTCGATCGGACCCAGATGCACCCGTTGTGGGCGCCGCTTGCGGTTGGACATGTCTGGAACCTGATGAGTCTCGCCGGGGGGCCAACGGCACGGGTCGGGCGTTCCGTACCCGACGTGTGCGAGGTCACGTTGGGAATCGGGATGATCGGCACCGAACGTCGCGGGATGATGCAACCCGTCGTCGAAGCGGTGGTGCGCAGGGTCACCGCGGATGATCCCTGGCTGTCGGCGCACCCGCCCGAGCTGACGTGGCTGCCCGGTGGATTCGATCCGGCGGTGACCGAAGCGGACCATCCCGCGGTCACCACGCTGGCCCAAGCCCTCACGGACCTCGGCGGCCCCGCGCCGGTCGAAGCCCTGTCGGCCGCAACCGATGGCCGTCATCTGGTGAATGCGGGCGGGATTCCCGCGATCAACTTCGGCCCCGGCGAGATGCACCTAGCGCACAGCCCGTTGGAGTCCCTGCGCGTGGACGACTTCCAGAGGGGGATCGAAGCCGTGGCGCTGTTCTTGATGCGGTATTGCGGAGGGCAATCATGATCCTCGTGCACCAGCGGTATTTCGCCAAGGCCAGCCTGCGAGATCGGGTGATCGAGACGAGAATCGAGGCGTCGCGTCGCCTGGCCGACCTCAACGTCCCTGCCGGCCAGATCTGGGTGCCCGTGCGAGGTCAGGCGGGCATGAGCGACGCTGATCTGCCGGACGTGGTCTGGGAATGCACGTACGCGAGCCTCGAGGAGCGCGAGCGCATCCGCGTCCGGCAAGAGGGCGACCCGGCGTTTCACGCGATCCGAACCCGCCAGGGGACACAGCTCGACCAGTGGGCGCGCGAGCACTACCAATTGTTGGATTGGAAGTAAACCGGGGCGGTCTATCCCGCCAGCCAGCGAATGGCATTGTCCCAGTAGATCTTCTTCAAGACTTCGGCCGAAAGGTCGAGCCCGCGCAACATTGGGGTGCCGTCGACGTCAGGGTCGTCAATGGGGAGTTCGCACACAAGGTCGGTCTCCCAGAACATTTGATGAATCCAATAGCGGACGACGTACCGCTCGGCATCGGGCTCATCGAGGACCACCTGGTCTGTGCCAAACAGTATGCGGTCGGCGTACTGCGCAAAGAATGCGCGCGCGGCCTCGGGCCGGCGCCCCAACTCGCGGACGATCCACCGCGTGGCGCTCGTGTCCAATGCGAGATTGCGGTAGCGGTCGAGCAGGCGGCCGAGGTGACCGAGATCCTCAGGATGCCCGCCCATGTGCGCAACCAGAACACGGACGGTCGGATATCTGCTCAGCCGCTGTTCGAGGCGGGCGTAGTGCTCAGCCTTCGTCGCGTATTTTGCGACGTCGGTGTACTTCTTCTCAAACCACAGATCGGGGTCCGCGACGTGGAGGAGCAGCCGGAGCCGGTGTTGTGCGAGCCCCTCGAAGATCGGATCGAGCAGGGGTGAGTCGAGCCCCAACCCGTCGAACCGATCGGATGCGCGGGGACTCAGCCAGAGTTTGGCGACGCGCACGCCCTCGGTGACCGCCCTGGCGAGGAGGGCGCGGTTCTCTTCGGTGAACTGTGCGGGGTCCTGCCGGTGATCGAAGACCAGGTTTGTCACGGGCTCGATCAGCCCGGGATAGCGATCGCGCAGGCGTAGCGCATCGTCGAGCGGCGCGATGCTGAAGATCTTCTCGACCCCATACAGACGCGCGGCGTCGATGAAGTCATCGACCTGCTTCCGCGCGATGTGCGTGTGCGCGTCGACGAGCGACACGCCCACCTTGCGTGCCGGAGGGGTGCGGAACCCCGTCCGGCGCGCCTCTTCGAGAGTTTGGATGCCTATGCCCCCGGTGGTGTGTACTTGACCGCCTTCTTCGTGGCCGCGTCGATCTCTTCGGCCGTCAACAGCACCGTCGTCTTTCCCGCAAACGCCCCGCTGGCGGCGATTGCCAGGGACACCGCGGCGACGCTGACATTGTCCGGCGCGTCGACCAGCGCGATGACGTCATTGTTGCCAAACGACCAATAGAACGCTTCCAGCCTCCCACCGGCGCTCTCGATGGCTTTCTGGGCCACCGCCCGACGTTTGGTGCCACCATCTTTGAGGAGCCCCTTCACGCCCTCAGTACTGTACGATCCGTGGAACAGATACTTACCCATCGCCACGCCTCCCGAAACGGATTTTTCCGTGCTCACCACCAACGGTTCTGGCACTCGTTCAGACGCTCCAGCCCGCTGGTGGTGACGTGCCAGATGTCCTCCCAGCAGGCCGTGCCGAACTCCTTGCGGACCAGCATCGGCTCGTAGGCAAACACCATGCCTTGCTGCAACACGTGATCGCTCGACGGTGAGAACGCCGGCAGGTCGTGGGTCGCGCAGCCGATCCCGTGGCCGCGGAAGTACAGGTAGTCCTGATAGCCGGCCTCTCGGGCGATGGCCAGACCGATCCTTGCCAGGTCGGCAATCACGACTCCGGGACGCGCGGCGCGCGTCGTCTCTTCGACGATGGTGATCTGCGTCTCCATAAAGCGACGCTGCTCGGCGTTCGGTTCCCCACAGACGCGCTGCCGCGAGCAGTCGCTGTGGTAGCCCATGTAGCGGCCGCCAACGTCGATGTAGACGATGTCGCCCGCGCGGACAGCGTTGCTGGTCGGCGCCATGTGCTTGAACCCCGAACGCGGTCCGGCGGTGAGGGCAATGGCGAACGCCGGGTGCTCGGCGCCGAGTTTGAACATCGCGTAGTTGGCTTCGGCGGCTAGGTCGAACTCGGTGGCGCCGGGGCGCACGTTGTCCATGGCGGCCTGCATCGCGGCGTCGGCCAGCCGACAGGCGGTGCGCATGACCTCGACCTCGTGCGGGCTCTTGATCGCCCGCATCTGGGTCATGATGGCATTCGCGGGCGTCAGCCGCGCGCGGGGAAACGTCTCCTTGAGGAACGCGTGGAGCCGCTCGGCGTTGAACTCGCCGGCCACGCCGATGACCGCCTCCGCGCACCCCCGCTCGCGGATGAAGTCCTCGACGTGATCGAAGATCGTGACCGGCTGGGCGCTGCCGGCGACCGTCCTGGGCGCGGCGGCGCAGCGCGCGTCCTCGATCCAGCAATCCTGGATGCCCGAGTGCATCGGCTCGCCGTGCATAACAGCGTTGGTGGTGAACCCTGGGCTACCGTCACGAGGCACCACGATGACGGTCTCTCCGCCGTAAAAGTCCTCGAAGTTAGAAAGATACCGTATGTTCGCGTTGTCCGCTCGATTGCCAAGGACAACCAGACAGTCGACTCCGTCCGTCGCCATGCGGGCGCGCAGCCGGTTCAGCCGGTCATGATACTCTTCCACCGGGAAGGGTAGGTTCATCCACGGGAGCCTGTATTGAAAACCGTACGGCACCCGTCCCCACCCGTACGGCATGGCCGGTCGGTCCTT
>CBRGMJ010000253.1:0-3631 GCA_967797525.1 uncultured bacterium
AGCTTCAGAGTCGTGCGAACGCTGTGGCTGGCTGAGGCCATCGTGGTGGGATTCATCTGGCTGGGTCTTCCCACACTGCTCGCGCGGCCCGAGGCGGAGGAGGGGCCCGCGGGCGTATTCGCCCGTATCTTCATCGTGGTCGCCACCGCGGGTCTCGTCTTGGCGTGGTGGATGAGGCATCGGGCCAAGAAGGGTCCTGCGCCCGCAGACGGCGCATCGCCGGCCATCATGGGAGCGTCCCTGGTCGCCGTGACGCTCGCCTTGACGCCGGGGATCCTTGCGGCAGCGCTCTACCTGGGTTTTGGCCATGTCATTGGTCATCGCGTCCTCAGTATCTTGAGCCTGGCGGGGTTGTGGGTCCTGCAGCCCCGTATGGACGAATGGACGACGCCGTGAGGATCGTCCTCCTCGAAGGCGACCAGACCGGGCAGGAACTGCTCCAGGACTCGATCCGGGTGCTGGACCCCGGGGTGGTGGGTCTGCCGTTCGTGTTTGACCGGTTCGACCTGAGCCTCGACAATCGGCGCCGGACGAAGAATGGGGTCGTGCGCGAAGCCGCGGACGCGTTGCGCGCAGCGCGCTACGGGATCAAGGCGGCCACGATCACCCCTGAAGGTGCCGGTGACGTGGGGAGCCCCAACGCGCTGCTCCGCGAGTTGATCGAGGCGACGGTGATCCTCCGCACGGGGCGCCGGATCCCTGGTGTCCGGCCGGTGGCCGGTGTGGTGGCTCCGATCGCCGTAGTGCGCATGGGCGTGGGCGACGCCTACAATGCCCGCGAGTGGCGGGAGGGGACCGGCGATACGGAGGTGGCGTACCGAACCACTGCCGTGACCCGCCATCACTGCCGGGCCGTAGCGGAGTTTTCGTTCCGGCACGCGCGGCAGTTGGGCGCCAAGGTGTTTGGGGGGCCCAAGTACACGGTCAGCCCCGTCTACGAAGGCATGCTGAAGGAAGAAGTGGATGCGGCCGCGGCGCGGTACCCGGAGATCCCCTACGATCCCCAGTTGATCGACGCGGTCTATGCCCTGCTGCTGCAATCGTCAGGCGAGGCGTTGGTGATCCCCGCGCTCAACCGCGACGGCGACACCCTCAGCGACTTCGTGCTCCAGATGTTCGGCAGCATCGCGGGCGCCGAGTCGGTGATCCTCAGTTTTGACCAGGGCTACAATCCGAAGGTCGTGCTCGCTGAAGCACCGCACGGCACCGCCCCGAAGTTGTTTGGCAAGAACCTGGCCAACCCGATGGCCATGATCCTGGCGTGTGCGGCCGTCACGTCCTACCTGCCGCAGGCGGCCGCGACCTCCGTGTCGCGTGCCATCTACGAGTCGACCTTTGAGGCGGTCCAGGGCGGCGTACGCACGCTGGATCTCGGGGGCGACGCGACGACGACCGAGTTCACCGACGAAGTCATCCGCCGGCTCCGTCTGAAGCTGGACGTCTGGCGCAGCCTCGGCCGGACTAGCCCCACCTCCTGAAGGGCACATCCTGGTTGAATGCCCGGGAACAACGGGCAGGGAGGAAGGGGCCTCATATGGGTGCCTTCTGGCGGTTCGGGGCGGTCGTGGCGATCGTGACGGTCCTCGCGGCGACGGCGGGCACCACCGCGGCGTCCTCGTCGGCGGCGTATTTTCCGCTTGGGCAAGGGACGATCTGGACCTACCGTACGAACTCGCACGGCGACATCATCATGAAAGTCGGTCCGCTCGCCAAAGTGGGAACGTACGGGTGCCGGATCGTCGAGACCGTGGTGGGAGGAAACACGACACAGCGCGAATGTTACGGCGTTGAAGGCGATGGGGTGTACGCGTATGAGCGGAGCTACCCGGCCGGCACGATGCGGTTGGAGCCCCCACAGCGCGTCCTGGCTCTCCCCGTTGCCGTCGGACAGGCCTGGGAGTGGACCGGGCGCATCGGTGACCAGGAGGTAACCCTCAAATACACGTGGGCGCGTCGCGAGAAAATACAGGTGCCCGCGGGATCCTTCGACGCGATGCAGCTGTACTTCGAGGGGCTGGTCCCGCCCAATATCCAGGTCCAGACCTGGCGCTGGTTTGCCGCCGGCGTGGGGATGGTGAAAGAGGACTCGCTCGTTTCGCAGGCCAATCAGCGCCTGCGCGTCTATGCCGAACTGGTGAGCGTCAAGATCGTCAAGTGATCGGCCGGCCGCGGACCCGTCGCGCGCCGTTTGCGATCGCCGTTCTGGCGGTACTGGGGCTGGCACTGGGCGCCGCGGCGCTGTGCGCCGGCCCATTGTACGCGAAGAGCTTTAGCTTCCCTCGTGTGGTCATCGAGGCTGCCGTCGGGACCGATGGCAGCCTGAAGATTGTCGAAACCCGGACCTATCGGTTTAGCGGGGCCTTTTCGTGGGCCAGCTACCGGCTGCCGCTGCGAGATACCCAACGGATGCACACCATCGCGGTGGCAGATGATCGCGGCGCCTACCGCCAGTCCCGCGACGAGCAACCCGGCACCTTTACGACGAGTCGGTCGGGCGACGCCGTTGAGATCCGCTGGTATTTTCGAGTCTCCGATGAGTCGCGCGCGTTTGTGATTTCCTACGTGGTCGACGACGTCGTGACCGTGTACAGTGACATCGCCGAGCTCTACTGGAAATTCATCGGGACCGGCTGGGAGCAGTCGACAGACGACGTGCGGGTTACCGTGAGGCTACCTGGCGCGGTGCCCGCGGATCAGATCAGGGTGTGGGGCCACGGCCCCCTGCAGGGGAACGCCACGCGTGTTGACGGCGGCGCGGTGTTCACGCTGCAGCGCCTGGCCCCGAAGACTATGGTTGAAGGGCGCGTGCTGTTTCCGCGGGAGGTCGTCGCGGCCGCGCGTCTCCGGTTAAACCAGCCGGGTCTCCCCCGCATCCTGAAAGAAGAAGGTCACTGGGCCGATGAGGCCAATCGCCGGCGTGCGTTGATGCGCGTGGTGATGTATGGGCTGTACGCCCTTCCGGTGCTGGCGATTGCCGGGTGGTTGTGGCTCTACGTGCGGTACGGCCGCGAGCCGGTGCCGGGCCCGCCTGAAGGGTACTATCGCGAACTCCCCGCGGACTATTCGCCCGCTGAACTCGGGGTGCTGTGGCGATTTGGATCGGTGCAGCCGGCGGATTTTTCGGCGACGGTGCTCGACCTGGCGCGCCGGGGATACCTCGAAGTGAGAACGGGCACCGAGAAGCGACTCCTCTCCCATGACGAAACCTACACGCTCACGCGTACCGCGAAAGACGATGGGCTGCGTCCATTCGAGCGGGAGGCGCTCGGAATCTTGTTTGAGGCGCACCACCGGCCCGGGACCCAGACCAAGATCTCACACTCGCAGGGTCTGCCGGCCGATGCGAAGGCACGGATGCGGCGACGATACCCGACGTGGTCGAGCGCAGTCTCAAAGGCCGCGGACGGCTATGGGTTCTTCGATCAGACGAGCATGCGCATGCGATGGGCCGCGCTGCTGCTGGGTTTTCTGATCGCGTTTGGCGGGTGGTGGGCGTTCGTGGGGCTTGGCCTCATCGGTGGCTCAACAGGGCTGGCCGCGGCGGGTCTCGCGACCATCGGCTCGGGCATTGTGATGGCGGCTGGAAGCGGTGCGGTTCGGCGGCGCTCGCAGCGGGGCGCGGATGACCTGC
>CBRGMJ010000254.1:0-3629 GCA_967797525.1 uncultured bacterium
TGCGACCGCCATCCCTGAAGTCATCCCAATCCCGATGAGCACCGTCCAAACGCCGGTGAACAAGTACCCTAGGTGCTCGCCCACGCCAACGCCGAGGAACCGGTGGAAGGACTCGAACACGACGCGGACCGCCTCTCGCATGGCCGGACTTGCGGTCGCGTCGGCGTTCGTCCGCGCCAGATACGGCACGAGGTACACCCACCGCAGCAGGCCGATGACCTGCACGGCGGCAGCGAGAATCCCCACCGCGGTGGCAATGGGCACGAGGAGGCCTCCCCCCACCATGATGGGCAGTAGCACCGCCACGGGGAGGAAAAAGATTCCTGACAACATGAACGCCCACCATTGAAGAATGAGCCGTGAACCTCCCGCGCGAAATCGGGTCAGCACCTCATCAGTCGGCCGGCGCAGGATATCGGGATAGTCGAAGCTTCGTGCGAGTATCATGAACGTGACATTGAACCACACGGGGGCGACAAGCAGCAACAGTCCCGCGACCCTCTCAACACTCCTGCCGACACGTCATGGGCGTTCGACGCCGGTCTGAGAACGGCCAGGAGCGCTCCCGACAGCGCCATCGCCACCGCTGCACCCGAGACGCCGAGCACCGGCCATTGAAGCGTCACGTCCACAAGACTGCTCGGCTGATCCGGCTGCGAAGAAGCCACCACTGACCGATGCCCATTGCCAACCCACTCACTGCACCCATCGAGACGAGATCGACCATGCCGGTGCGGTAGCCGACGAGCGCGGCACCAAACGCAAGACCGACGGCCAGACCGCCCGCAGTCAAAGGAATCCACATGATGGGAACAGCTCTGCCCAAGGCGATCCACATGCCGGCGCCGAGTAGGATTCCGGCGATCGCGCCACTCAAGAGCGCCGCGCCGAAGTCATCCGCCGGCCCCGCCACCGCCCTCGCCAAGAGCCCCGCCACGGGAAATACGAACAACACCGCCGTCCACGTAAGCCATGCCCTGATGTCAAATCCGAACCGCCCCATCGCGTTGCCCATCTCGCCCCCCCCACCGCTCACTCAGCAAAACGTAACACGGCAAGAGTGCGCTGTCTGTACGACTCCGCGGTCCCGCAATTCCTTTCGCAACCCCTTTCCGAGAAAAGGACTGCTCAAGGCTGTTTGGCGAAAAGGGGCCGTGATGTTCCTCGCGCCTACGCTTCGAGCGGTCAAGCGGACGGCCAGCCTGGTCCCGGGAATCCGCGCCTTTCTGAGCGACCGCGTCACCGTCGCGCGGGCCGAGTCGGAGATCAGAGCCGCGGTAGGTCGCCGTGAGGAACACTTCCTTCAGGTCGTGCGCACCGGCGTCTTCGATGCCCCCAGAAGCCCGTATCGCCCACTTTTCAAGTGGGCAGGATGCGAGTTCGCCGATCTCGAGGCCGGCGTGAAACGCGACGGGCTCGAGTCGACGCTCGAACAGCTCGCCCGCAACGGCGTGTATTTGACCTCCGAGGAATTCAAGGGCAAGAAGCCGATTGTGCGCGGTGAGCACACAATGCGGGTCTCCCCCGAGGACTTTCTCGGGTTGAGACCTCCCTCTGCCATCGCCATCGCCAGCACGGGAACGATGAACCAGCCCATTCGGTCGTTCGTCACGCTGGGCTGGCTGGCCCAGCGCGCTCTGGCTATGGCGGTCGCGTTTTCCGCCCACGATGTCCTCAATCACGCGCACGCCCTCTACGACGGGATCCTGCCGTCGGGTGGGGGCGTGAACAATATGCTCATCTATGGGCGGATCGGCGTACCCGTCGCGCGGTGGTTCGCACGAACAGTGTCCGCCGATAGGTGGCTGAAACGACGCTACTACTATCTCATGACACAGGCGATCGTCGCGGCCAGCAACCGGTACGGCCCGGGCGCCAGCCCACCCGAATTCATCGACGTCGAGGATCTCCAAAGCATTGTGCGCTGGATCATCGACATGCACCACGGGGGCCGAGGATGCTGCATCGCGACGGCCGCCAGCAATGCGGCCCGCATCGCCCGCGTGGCTGCCGAGATGGACCTCAGGCTCGTGGGAACGACGTTCATCGCAACCGGCGAGCCGCTGACGGACGCCAAGCGCCGGGTCATTGAAGCCGTCGGCGCGACCACGTTCTCCCGGTATGCCTACGGCGGCGGGGTGAACGTCGGTCTGGGTTGCGCCGATCCTCGCGAGACGGACGACGTACACGTCAACGAACATCTGCTTGCGCTCATCCCTCGTCCAACGCCGATCTCGCCTGTGGGGACCCCGATCTACCCGCTGCTCTGCACCACGCTCCACCACTCGGCCCCGCGCCTCCTCATCAACGCGGAAAGCGGGGACTACGGGGTTCTGGTGAGGCGTGAGTGTCACTGCGCGCTGGGGCGCGCCGGCCTGACGTTGCACATCCACCACATCAGGAGCTTTGAGAAGTTTACGAGCGAAGGAATGAACTATTCACACTGGGACCTGTATCGGCTAATGGAAGACGTGCTCCCGTCCGAGTTCGGGGGCGGCCCGGGGGACTACCAGCTGGTGGAGGAAGAGGACGCCAGAGGGCAGACCCAGTTGACGCTACGCGTCGCGCCTGCCCTCGGACGTCTCGACGAGGAACGCCTCCTTGCGCGGCTCCACCAAGAACTGGCGAGGGAATCGCGGGGGCACCGGTTCATGGATGCAGTCTGGCAGCAGGCCGGCACGCTGCGCATCAGGCGGGAAGCGCCCCACGCCAGCCCTCGGGGAAAGATCGTCCCCCTGCACATCCCAAGTTGAAGCCGATCACGATCATCCGCCGGGATCTGGGTTCCGGATCCCCACCGCGTTGATCGCGGCGCCTGCCGCCAACAGCGCCGCGCCCAAGAGCATCGCCAAATGATACGCGTCCGTTGAGGCCTCCCGCGCCGCGGCGGCCTGTTCGGGCGGCACATCCGCCGCTGGCCGGTTCAACGGAGCGATCTTCGCCCGCACCTCCGGCGAGTTCGTGTCGAGTCCCGGCACCCGCTGCGCCAGCGTCCCGTAGAAACTCGCCGTGATCGCCATGAAAATGACTGCCCCGGCCAGTTGCGGTCCGATCCGGGAGATCGCGTTGTTGATGGCCGACCCGACACCCGCGCGGGTCACCGGGACCGACGTCATGAGGCAGGTCGTGAGCGGCGCGACCATGACCGCCAACCCGATCCCAAAGAGGACGAATCCAGGGAGAAAGTGCGCCAGATAGTCGCCGTGGGGCACGTACGAGGCCGGCACGCCCGGTGTGATGACCCATGGCGCGCTCGAGGTCGGCACCCGCGCGAGCCACAGCAGACTAAGGGCCATGATTGCCGGACCCGCGGCCATGAACCACCTGGGGCCATACCGCCCGGCGAGCACGCCGATCCTGGACGAAAAGAAGACCAAAAAGATCGTGACGGGGTCGACGGCCAGACCGGCCGCTGCGGCCGAATACCCCAGCGTGCCCTGCATGAACAGCAGCAGGTAGTAAAGCGTGACATACAGCGCGCCGTAGATGACGAACGTCGAGAGGTTCGTCATCGTGAAGTTACGCGATCGGAACAGCTCAAGCGGCACCAGCGGGTGCGTCTTGCGCGCCATCAACCTTGGGAAGGCGATCGCCGCCAAGACTCCAACCGCCAGGGCCACGAATGCCAG
>CBRGMJ010000255.1:0-3628 GCA_967797525.1 uncultured bacterium
AGTGACTCCGGAATCAACCTGGGCAAGTTCCGCGACGCCTACGTTGATCAACTTCTCGAACAGGGTCGCACCACCATCGAGCGCGATAAGCGTATCGGCATCTACCAGCAGATGCAGCGCCACATCGCGGAACAGGCATACATGATCTTTGTCTACGCATCGGGTGCGGTCGAACTGGTGCGCGACGTCGTGAAAGGGTACGTGTCGCTGCCAGGTGCGCAGCCGGGGAGCCGGAGCCGCCAGTACTTCAGCCAGGTCTGGCTGGACAAGTAGCGCCGCCGCGCCCGGGTTGATGCGGGCTGGATGCAGGCGTACCTCGCCAAGCGGCTGGCGCTCCTGATCCCGACGCTGATCGGGATCTCCGTCGTGTCGTTTCTCGTCATCCATCTGATCCCGGGTGACCTGGTCACAGTCCTGCTCGGGATCACGGCGAGCCAGAACGAGCAGAACCGCCAGGCGCTCATTGCGGCGCTCCACCTCGACCGGCCTCTGGGGGTTCAGTATCTACAGTGGATGGCTGGGATCCTGCGGGGCGACCTGGGCCGCTCGCTGATTCATGGCGGGTCGGTGGCCGCGGAGATCGGTCGCTCTTTTCCGGTGACGGTTCAGCTGAGCGTGATGTCCATGGCGATTGCCATCGGGATCGGCGTACCGCTCGGCGTGCTGTCCGTGATGCAAGGGGCGCGGAGGGTCGAACCGCTCGTGCGGATCGCCTCGCTGCTCTTCATCTCGACACCCGCGTTCTTCATGGGGACCGTGTTGATCGTGCTGGGCGCCCGCTATCTGCCGGCGGTCTCCACACTGGGCTACGTCCCGCTCCTCGAGGCGCCGCTGGCCAGCCTGGGTCACATGCTGCCGCCCTCGCTGGCCCTGGGCGCAGCGATTTCTGCGATCCTGCTCCGTTACACACGGGCCAGCATGCTCGACGTGCTGGGGCAGGACTTCGTCCGGACGGCGCGCGCAAAAGGCGCCCCCGAGCCGCGCGTCGTCTACCGGCACGCGCTGGCCAACGCGCTCATCCCGGTGATCGCGGCCGCGGGAATCCAGTTCGTGGCCCTCATCGGCGGCGCCGTGATCATCGAAGAGGTCTTTGCGCTGCCCGGGATCGGCCGGCTCGTGGTCAATGCCATTTACCAGCGCGACTACACACTCATCCAGGGCGCGGTCCTCTTTCTAACCGTCAACGCTGTGCTCATCAACCTGGCCATCGACATGCTCTACCATCTCGTCGATCCCCGCATCGTGTATGGCTAGAGCCGGGATGGCCGCGGCAGCGGAGGGATCGTGGCGACGGCAACCGTTCGCCGGCTCACAACGGCCGTCGATTTGGCGCCGTCTGTGGCGCAACTGGTCGGCCGTGGCGGGCGGCGCCATCGTCGCGTCCCTGGTCGTCGTGGCGGTGCTTGCCCCCATCCTGGCCCCCCGCGCCCCGACCGCACTGCATGCGGGGTTCGAGATCACCCCACCCTCGCGCGCGTTTCCCTTCGGGACCGACGAACTGGGCCGCGACATCCTGAGCCGGGTCATCCACGGGGCGCGGATCTCACTCGCGGCTGCCCTGGGCGCGGTAGCGCTTGCGACGGTCGTCGGCGTGCCCTTTGGGACGGCGATCGGATTCGCCGGGGGCGTCATCGACCTGCTGATGATGCGTCTGTTTGACATCCTCTTTGCCTTCCCGGCGATTCTGCTGGCGATTGCGATTGTGGCGGCCTTGGGGCCCAGCCTGACGAACCTCATCTTCACGATTGCCGTCTTGACGATGCCACAGTTCGCGGTGCTGGCGCGCGGGGCTACCCTCGCCGCGCGGTCCCTGGAATACGTGCAGGCGGCCGTCGCGCTGGGCGCGCCGAGCCGGCGCGTCGTCTTCGGTCACATCCTCCCCAATGTGTTGCCACCTATCATCGTGGCCGCCACGCTCAATCTGTCGATTGTCATCTTGGTCGAAGCCGGCTTGTCGTTTCTTGGGCTGGGGACGCAGCCGCCGGCCCCATCGTGGGGCGGGATGATCAGCCGGGGCCGGCAGTACATGACCCTCGCGCCGTGGCTGGTGGTGTTTCCCGGTCTGGCCATCATGCTGGCGGTGCTCGGCTTCAACCTGTTGGGCGACGGGCTGCGCGAGACGCTCGACCCAAGGCTCTACCGCGGAGGTGGATGACGTGAAGGTGAAGGTGGCGGCCATCCAGGCCCGTCCCGTATCGGTCGAAGTCGACGACCTGTGGGGCGGCGGCGACGTCGCCCACGCCTGCCAGCTGCTCGAGACGGCTGCGCGGGCGGGCGCGCAGTGCGCGTGCTTTCCCGAACTGTACCCCCGGGTCGGCGAAGATGAATTGCGGCGCGCGGCGCGGCGTCTGGGGATCCATGTGGTGGCCGGTCTGATCGACGGCACCCGCGAGCGGTGGCACAATACCGGCACGATTATCGCTCCGGACGGTACGATCATCGGCAGGCAACGCAAGAACTTCCCCACGCAGGGGGAGCTCGACGGCGGTGTAGTGCCCGGCCGCGGCTCTCAGGTGTTCGAGACCGCCATTGGACGGTTGGGGATCGTCATTTGCTCCGACTTCGCGTTCTTCACCGATGGGGTACAGGCGCTCGTCGACGGCGGGGTCGACATCATCTTCAATCCGTCGTGGTGGTTCGCCCTTGGCGCGGCCTACCCCGGGACCGTGATCGGCCGGCACATGGAGTACGGCAAACCGGTGATCGGTGTCGACATCGCCGCGTGCGCGCTGCTGTTCCGTAAGGATGGTGAGGTGGTGCAGCGATTCCCGCGTGCGGGCGGGTACACGACCGTCTGCATGCCCCCGGCGATCAGCGACCTGGCCGGTCTCGCGCAGTGGTTCCGCACGAAGCCCGGCGGGATCAACACCAACGAAGGATTCATCCAGACACTCGGCGAGGATGAAGGCATCCTGTACGCCGACGTGGACATCGACGCCGTCCGCCGGTTCCCCGGGTACTTCTACCGAGCGGCCGAGCGCGCGCGCCCCGACGCGGCGACTAACTGAAAGAGGAGAGCCATGACCCTGACACCCGACTGGGAAGCGGGCCCGCCGTGGGAGGCGCTGCGCGCCTACCGCCAGCAGCGCATGATCGACGCGATGCGCGCGCACCATCTGGACGCGGTGCTGTACACGAAGCTCGATGCCATCCGGTACGTGACGAGTTTCCGTCCGATCTACAGCATGTGGTTCCATGGCACGCGCTACGCGGTGCTGGTCACCGCATCAGGCCGGCAGGTCTTCTTTGTCGCCAGCGGAGATATGGCACGGGTCACACGAACCATGCCGTGGATTATCGATCCCGTGCCGTTTCCGTTTGTGTTCGCCGACGGCGTGCCTCTGATCGCCGCCGCGGTGCAACGGCTCGGCGTCGGCGGTCGGGTGGGCGTCGATCTGTTGCCGGTAGGAGCGTTACGCCGGCTGGAGGGTGCGCTGCCAGCGGTGCAGTTCGTCGACGGCCAGGACGTGATCGAAGAGGCGCGCCGCATCAAGCACCCGATCGAAGTGCAGATCCTCCGGGCCGCCGCCGAGGTGGCCGATCTGGGCATGCAGGCCGCCATGGCCGCCGTCAAACCCGGCGCAACCGAGATCGAGGTCTCGACCGCGGCCGCGTCGACCATGATGCT
>CBRGMJ010000256.1:0-3616 GCA_967797525.1 uncultured bacterium
CACGACGAACGGCTTGATGTCCAGCAGCATGATCGTATAGTGCCAGACCACCACGAACGCGACGAATCCCAGCGCCGAGATCCCGAGGCGGCGCCACGTCGACTGCCCGCCCGACGGCCCGGCGCGCGCAGCTTTCGGCGCCTCGACCGCGGGGCGATCAGCCGCCTGCATCAGGCGTCCTCCAGGGCGGCCCGCAGCGTCGAGGTGAACCGCGTGAATTCCGGCGTGTCCTTCATCTTTGGCTGCCGGGGATACGGCAGGTCGATGTCGACGACCGCGCGAATGCGCGCGGGCCGGGGCGACATGACCACCACGCGTTTGGGCAGGTAGACGGCCTCCGGGATGCTGTGCGTGACGAAGATCACGGTGCAGCCGACGGCGGTCCAGATGCGGAGCAACTCCTCGTTGAGGCGGTCGCGGGTAATGGCGTCCAACGCCCCAAACGGCTCATCCATCAACAAGACCTGCGGGTTGCTGACCAGCGCCCGCGCGATCGAGACACGCTGTTGCATGCCACCCGACAGTTGTCCTGGGCGCGCGAGAGCAAAACCGTCCAACCCGACGAGGTGGAGCATATCGGCTGGCAGACCGGCGGCCTTGTGGGTGGCGCCCCAGTTGCCGATGCGCAGCGGCAGATTCACGTTCTCTTCGGCCGTCATCCACGGCAGCAGCACCGGCTGCTGGAAGACGAATCCGAGCGCGCGGTCGCGCCGCGCCTCGGCCGGCGTACGACCGAGAACGGTTACCGTGCCGCTCGTCGGCTGCAGGATGTCGGCGACCAGACGGAGGAATGTGGATTTACCGCAGCCCGACGGTCCGAGAATCGCGACGAACTCGCCCTGCCGGACCGCCAGCGAGACGTGGTCGAGCACGAGCAGCGCGCCCGACGGCTGATCGAAGACCATGTCCACGTCGCGCACGTCGATCGCCGGCACGCCGGACGCCGGATGTGGACGCGTCTGTTCGGGCGGCGCGCTCAACGTTGCTATGAAACCTCCGTGGACACGGCGTGTGCGGGGGAGGAGTTCGGATCGCCGGAGCAGGAATCCTCCAGAATCAGCACGGCGTCGATGACGCCTGTCCGTGAGGAGGTCCGCCACATGCGGACGGTTCGCGAGCGCGAACGCGACACCCCGATTGTCCACGAGTGCGATGTACTCGTCGTAGGCGGCGGGCCGGCGGGTCAGGCGGCGGCGGTAGCGGCCGCGCGCACCGGCGCCTCGGTCTCTCTCATCGAGCGCTACGGGTATCTCGGCGGGCTGGCATCCGGCGGCATGGTCCTCGTCCTCGACGACATGTGCGACGAGCCGGCGCGCGAGGTCTCGGTGGGCGGCATCGCGCTCGAGATCATAGACCGTATGACGAGCCTCGGGGCGTGCGTCGCGCCCCCCAAGGAAGATTGGTGGCGCAACGACGCGCAGGTCCGCGACCGCTGGGTGCGGTGGGGGTTCGAACACCTCTACTCCAAGGCCAAACCCAAAGAGATCGTCTACGTCGGGTCATTCGATCCCGAGGGCTGGAAGCAGGCATCGCAGGAGATGGCCCTGGAAGCCGGCGTCAACGTCCGCTATCATTCGTGGTTCTCGCAGGCGATCGTCGAAGACGGCGCCGTCCGTGGCATCATCGTCGAGACGAAGGCCGGCCGGCAGGCGCTCATGGCGCGCGTCGTGGTCGATGCGACGGGCGACGGCGACGTCTTTGGCAGCGCCGGCGCCGCGTTCACGCAGGGCTCCTACATCATCACGCTCGTGCACCGGCTGGGGGGCGTGGACACCGACGAGGCCACACGGTGGGAGCGCGCAAACCCCGCACGCGCCCGCGAGATCGACGCACAGGCGCGCCAGATCATCGGGGGGTCGTGGGACCTGTGGTGGCTGCTGACGCCCCGCCCCGGGATCGTGTGGTGCAACTGCCCCCACATTCCGGGCCTCGACGGCCTTCGGGTCGAAGACCTGACGAGCGTGGAGATCGAGGGCCGGCGTCGGTTCATGAGGGTGATCGAATTTCTCCGCGTTCATCAGCCGGGATTTCGGGACGCCTACGTCCTCGACGCGGCGCCGCAGATCGGCGTGCGCCAGACCCGTCTGCTGGACGGCGAGTACGTCGTGACCAAGGACGATGTCATCGGGAAGAAACGGTTCCCCGACGTCGTCGCCCGCGGCCGCGACTACTATACCCCCTACCGCAGCCTGTTACCCAAGAGCGTCGACGGCCTCCTGGTCGCCGGCCGGTGCTACTCGGCGACGCCCGAGGCGCAGCGTATCAGCCGCGAGATTCCGCCTTGTATGGTGATGGGCGAGGCGGCGGGCGCGGCCGCGGCGCTCAGCCTCGAAGCCGGCGTCGCGCCTCGCCATGTCGACGTACCAACGCTGCAGCGTCGGTTGATCGCCCGCGGCGTCAACCTGGGCACGCCCGTCCCCGCCGTCGGGGGTTGACTATGGAATTCTGCCGGGTCGAGCGCGACGGTCATCTCCTCGTCGTCACCATCGATCGCCCGCAGGTCCGCAACGCGCTGCATCTTGCCGCGACCCTCGAGCTCGATCGCGTCTGGACGGACTACGAGACCGATCCCCAACTGCGGGTCGCGATCCTCACCGGCGCAGGCGATCGCGCCTTTTGCGCGGGCGACGATATGAAGGCCTCGACGGAGCGACGCGCGGACCTCACCGGGTTTGGCATGCTCGTTCACCGGCATCCACACGGATTCGGCGGCCTCACGCAGCGGTTCGGCATGACCAAGCCCGTGATCGCGGCCGTCAACGGATTCGCGCTCGGCGGCGGTTTCGAACTTGCGCTGGCATGCGACCTGATCGTGGCCGCAGTCGACGCCGAGTTCGGGTTCCCAGAGTCGCGGCTCGGCCGCATGCCGATGGGCGGCGGCATCCACCGCATCGTGCGCCACCTGCCCCTGAAGGTGGCGATGGATCTCCTGCTCACGGGGCGCAGGGTGAGCGCGGCCGACGCCCTGCGCCTCGGGATCGTCAACGATGTCGTGCCGTTCGCCGACCTGTTGGCCGCAGCCCGTCGGCGCGCCGAGCAGATCCTGGCCTGCGCGCCGCTCTCGGTTCAGGCGATCAAGGAGATGGCGATGACGGGCCTCGACCTTGAACTGCGGGACGCGATGGCGCTGATCACTCCGGCGTGCGCGCGGGCGCTCGCCGCCGACGATCAGCACGAGGGCGTGGCGGCGTTCCTCGAGAAGCGCGCGCCGCGGTGGCAGGGCCGATGACCGTGAAGACCCGGAGCACTGGGCAGAGCATCTAGGAAGCCACTCAGCGGGCCGCGAATACTCAACGATCATGACCGCCGATCTCCGCGCGTCCGCTCCTTCGCCAGAACAGACCCTGCCCATGGTGACTCCGTCGCGACCCCCCAAATGGGGAAAGGTGATCGACCATACGCGCTGTATCGGGTGCCACGCATGCACGACCGCCTGCAAGTCCGAAAACGAAGTGCCGCTCTCGGTCACGCGCACCTACGTCAAGTCGGTCGACGTAGGAATCTTTCCACAGGCGCGGCGTGTCTTTCAGGTCACGCGCTGCAACCAGTGCGATGACGCGCCGTGCACGTGGGCGTGCCCAACGACCGCCATGTACCGAAGACCGGACGGCATCGT
>CBRGMJ010000257.1:0-3599 GCA_967797525.1 uncultured bacterium
GGGCCGCCGCCACCGCGCGTTCGGCTTGGGCCGCACTCTCGACGCGGGGCACGATGATGCCGTCGGCCCCTGAGTCAAGGGCGTTGGCAATAATGTGATACTCGGTGTCCTGGACCCTCACGATGGGCGAGATGTCACAGGCGCGCGCCATCTGCACCACTGCCATGAGTGTTTCAGGGGACATGAGCGTATGCTCGATGTCAATGAAGAGAAAATCATAACCGGCGCTGGCCATGACGCGCACCACGCTCGGATTGGCGGCGATCGTCAGCCCCGCGCCCACCACAGTCTTCCCTTGCCGCAACGCCGCCTTGACTCGATTCTGCCGCATGGCTTCCTCCCGATAGGAACTCGTCGATTCGCACGCTGGCCCCGCGCCCACCCGACTCAATGGCCGCCAGGACAACGGCCAGCGCCAGCGTCGCTTCCTCCCCTCCAACCTCCGGCCGGCCGCCGCGCCTGATACAGCGGGCAAACTCAGTCATCTCTTCAACGAGCGGATCGATCGCGGGCAGCGGGATCGTCTCTTCGACGATGCGCGCGCGCGTGTCACGCCGCAGACGTAGACCCAGCGCGCGGTCGTACGTCGCCACACCCTGTGTCCCCATCACTCGTATGTCGATCGTGCGCGCGGTGGCATAGTGAGACGTGAGATGGCCAATGACCCCGCTGCGGAACTCCAGCAGCGTCACCGTCACGTCGTCGATCGGCGCCGCAATCAGCCGGTGTCTCTGGAGGCCAAAAACCCGGTCGATCGGCCCCAGCAGATAGCAGAGTGTATCGATGTGGTGAATACCGATCTGAATCAAGGGACCACCCGGGCACTGCTCGCGGCTCCACCGCCAGGTGTCGGGCGTCACGGAGCGGCCCGTGTCGGTGCTGATGTTGGCCTCGACGCCGACGATCTCGCCGAGGTCCCCGGCGTCGATGAGGGCCCGCAGTTGTCTCGCGCCGGGCTCGCGCCGGCTCTGATGTCCCACCGCCAGGACGACCTGGGCCTCAGCGCAGGCGCGGGTCGCCGCCTGGCCGTCGACCGTGGTCAGGGCAATGGGTTTTTCGACGAACACGTGCCTGCCGTGGCGCGCGGCCAATTCGATCTCGTACCGGTGCACGTCGTTAGGGGTGGCCAGGATGACGCCCTCGACGGCCGGATCGGCCAAGACGGCCTCATACGAGGGCGCGATGCCGCAACCGTGGCGTTCGGCAAACTCCTCACAATGCGCGTGGGTCGGGGCAAAACACGTCACGATCTCCGCCGCCTGAGATGCCGCAACGGCGTCGGCGAGGGTCGAGCCCCAATACCCGACGCCGATCGATGCCAACCGGACCGGCGGATCAAGACGTCCGGACATGGTGGCCTCCTGCAAGATGGTAGACGCTCTCGACAAGCTCCAGCGCCGCCAGACCGTCGCGCATGGTTGCCATCGGCGGGACGCCCTGGCGAAACCGCCGTAGCGAATCCCCGACAAACGTGTGATACGCGACGTCCGCCGGCATCCCGGGCAGCCGTTGCTGCCGCCCGTCGTCCAGCGTCTGCACGGTGACGCCCTCGGCGCGCTGGACCACATAGGCATTGCTCGTGATGAGCCGCCACTCCTGATCGCCGCCGCTCATCGCCGCGTAGCAGTAACCGGACTCCACCGTGCCGACGGCCCCGCCGGCGCCACGCAGGACGACCAGCGCGTAGTCTTCGATCGGCAGGTCGTGCGCGAGCGAGCACACCTGTGCACCCGTGACCGACACCCGCTCACCCGCGAACCGCCGGAAGCCGTCGAGCCCGTGAATCCCCAGGTTGATTAGGCTCCCCCCGCCGGACCGGGCCGGGTCGAGCATCCAGGCGACCCCATCGCGGACATAACGCTGCGGGGAGCCGTTGAGGATGCGGAAGTGCGCGTAACACGCCGTCCCCAGGCGGCCGGCTTGCGCCAGCGCGTCGATCGCCCCCCACATCGGCGTATATCGGTTGGTAAAGGCGACGGCCGTGAACCGATGTTCGCGTTCGACGCGCTCCACCAACGGTGAGACGTCGGAGGCGCGCGTGCCCAACGGTTTCTCGAGGATCAACGCGGCGGGCGTCTCGAGCATGGCCGCGATCAACGCAGGCATCGTTGAGTGCACACCCATACCGACGATCACGTCAGGTCTGACGCGCCGTAACAGATCGGGAAGCTCGGGGCGCATCTCGGCTCCAGACGCGGTGGCTACGCGCGCAGCCACCGCAAGATCTGGATCCCAGACGGCGATGATCCGCTCGCCGAGGACACGGAGAGACTCGAGGTAGCGAGCGGCGTGCCAATGCCCGACACCGACCACCGCCACGCGCAATGGCGCCCCGTCAGTCATCCCGCCCCGATCTCATCTCACCGATCACGTCCCCTCTACAGGCTGTACGTCGCGGTCCACCCGCAGCATGGCTGCCCGCGGATGACGTGGAGGGCCCCCGCCGCCGGCTCGACGACCAGCGCGGCCGTGGTCTGGAGGTCACCGGCAAAGGACGCATGGCGGCAGATGCTCCGCGGATAATTGACGTGATCCATCAGACACCGCACAGCGAGCGGCGCGGTCAATCGGCCGCGCTCACCCTCGAGCATGTCGCGCATCCGCTCCTGACGCCGTTCCGATGCGCTGCGCTCCGGCTCAGCGTAGGTTTCGCCCACGGCGAGCCCCGGGCTCTCGATGTGATTCGCGTGGACGAGGATGCCGTCCTTCGCTTCGACGACGCCAACCCCCGCGTCGGTGCTCTCGACGGCGACCACGCGGCCCGTGGCGTCGCCGATGGTCAGGTTTCCGGGCGTTGCGATACCGTACCGGTCGATCAACCCGATCACGTCGGTGATGCTGCCGGCCTCCAGGGTCAGGCGGCGGAACAGCGACCAAGGGATCGTGCCTCGCCCGCGGTCACGCACGTAGAGCGAGTTGCCAAACGCGGACATCCCCGCGCTCGACAGGCCGAAGACCCCCACCTCCCCCGCATAGGGCATCTGGAGCAGGTCGGGCCGGCCGTGTTGATAGGTGGCCGTGACCACGTATAGGTCCTGCGCGGGCGGCGGCGTGTCCTTGGTCTGCCCAAGCAGCGGTTGCCCGTCACGCGTGACCGCACCGTGGCATCCGAACGACGTGCAGCCCCCGGCGGTCGCGCCCCCGGCCACAAGTTCATCGCGGACGTTCAGGAGCAAGATCTCCTCGAAAGAGCGTTCGGCGCCCCGTGCCAGACCCTGCATCTCCTCCACGACGTGCGGGGCCAGATCTTCGTAGGGTGGGAGGTAGACTCGCACCTCGCCGCGCCACCACTCGGGATTGTGTGGGCGGAGCGAGGCCATGACGGCTTTCTGGTCGGAGAGGTGCAGCGCGATGCGATCGCGCGCTTGCTGCCCAAACGCCTTCCCGATCTCAAACGGCGTCCCGCGTAGGGTGATCAACGGTAGGACGTACGGCGTGTGCGGCATGTCAGGTCATCTGCGCGCCGGCCCGCGTCCTGCGCGGGTCGATCGCATCCTGCAGTCCGTCGGCGAAGTAGTTCAGCGCGATCACCACGAGCGTGAGGGCAGCGCCGGGGAAGATCCCGTAGGTCGGCGACCGGTAAAGGTAGCTCAGCGCCG
>CBRGMJ010000258.1:0-3568 GCA_967797525.1 uncultured bacterium
GGCCGGTCTTGGCATCGAGCGCGGCCAGGTCGCCGGAGAAGATCGGGACGTAGACAGCGCCGATCCGCGACAGCGCGAGGGTGGCGATCACGGCCTCCGGCGTCATCGGCATGAAGACGCCGGCGACATCGCCCCGGCCCAGACCGAGACCCCGCAGGGCCCCGGCCATCCGGCACACTTCCTCGTGGAGTTGCTCGTACGTCAACGATCGAGCCTGGCCGTCTTCGCCCTCCCAGACGACGGCCAGCCGGTCCCCCACACCTGCCCGCACGTGGCGGTCGAGACAGTTGGCGACCAGGTTCGTTTGCCCGCCGGTGAACCACCGCGCCCACGGGAAGCCGCGTGACAGGTCGAGGACCTGTTTGTACGGACGGATCCACTCTAGACCGAGATCAGCCGCCACCGCGCCCCAAAACCAGGCCGGGTCCTCGATCGAGCGCCGGTAGAGGGTGTCGTAGTCACGGAGGTCGTGCCGCTCGATGAAATGATGCAGGCGGCTGGCCCGGACCTGCTGGGGGTCAGGACGCCAGACAATGCGGTTGGATCGTGGACCTGCCGTTGATGTCTCCTTCTCGCGCAACCTGAGAATTCTTTGTGTTCATTGTACCGCATGAGGGGAGGTGGGGGGCCGGGACGCGGCGAAGGCTGACCACAATCCCACTGATCCACCATTTGCTTCAAGGAGGTGTGTGGAGGATGAAGGTCTCCATCACCGTCAACGGTGTCACTGCCACCCACGACGTCGAGCCCCGGCTGCTGCTGGTGCACTACCTCCGGGAGGTGCTCGCCCTCACCGGTACCCACATCGGCTGCGATACGACATCTTGCGGGGCGTGTACCGTGATGCTGAATGGGTTGGCCGTGAAGTCGTGCACAGTGCTCGCCGTGCAGGCCGACGGCGGCAACATCACGACCGTTGAAGGGCTTGCGAAGGACGGCACCCTGCACCCCATCCAACAGGCGTTTTGGGACGAGCATGGGCTGCAGTGCGGCTTCTGTACCCCCGGCATGATGATCACCGCCCTGCAGATTCTGGAGCGAACGCCCAACCCTTCCGAAGACCAGATCCGGCATGGGCTGGAAGGCAACCTCTGCCGGTGTACGGGGTATCAACACATCGTCAACGCCGTGCAGTCCGCGGCGCGCACCATGGGTCAGCAACCCGCGAAGGCGAGGTGAGGCGTCGTGGCCGTTTCCAAACTGTTCGGAGCCAGCGTCAAACGCCGCGATGACCCCCAGCTCATTACGGGGAAGGCGACGTACACCGACGACGTCAAACTGCCCGGCCTCGCCTACGCGGCCATCGTGCGCAGCCCCCACGCCCACGCGCGGATCACCAGCGTTGATACGAGCAAGGCCCGGTCGCAGCCCGGCGTGGCGGCCGTCTACACGGGTAAGGACGTCGCGGACAAACTAAATCCACTGCCCTGCGCGTGGCTGATCCCGAACTCTGACCTGAAGGTCCCGCCGCGTCCCGTCATCGCCAGCGACCGCGTGCGGTACGTCGGCGAGGCCGTCGCGGTGGTCGTCGCCGACAGCCGCTACGCCGCCCGCGACGCGGCGGAAGCCATCGAGGTGTCGTACGATCCGCTGCCGGTCATCGTGAATCAGGAGAAGGCCGCCAAACCGGGCGCGCCCCAATTGCACGCTGAAGTTCTGAACAACGTCTCGTTCACGTGGAAGGTCGTCGGCGGGGACGCCGCGGCGGCCTTCGCGTCCGCGGACGTCGTGATCAAGCAGCGGTTCCTCAACACCCGGCTCATTCCGAACGCCATGGAGGCTCGCGCCGCCACGGCTCAGTACAACTCTGCTACGGGCGAGCTCACCGCGTGGCTGACGACGCAGAACCCGCACATCCACCGGTTCGTCCTGTCTCTCGTGCTCAAGATGCCCGAGCACAAAATCCGGGTCATCGCGCCGGAAGTGGGCGGGGGATTCGGCTCGAAGCTCCCCGTCTATCCGGAGGATGCGCTGGTGCCGTTCCTGGCGCGCGAACTGGGGCGGCCGGTGAAGTGGACGGAGGACCGCCGCGAGAACTACGTCGCGACTATCCACGGTCGGGACCACATCACCGACCTAGAGGTGGCCGCGAAGAAGGATGGTACGATCCTTGCGCTGCGTGGCCTAACGTATGCGAACATGGGCGCGTACCTCTCGCTGGCCGCGCCCGGCGTTCCAACGATCCTCCATGGGCTCATCCTGCCCGGCTGTTACGCCATCGGCGCTGTGGAGTACACTGTGCATGGTGTGCTGACCAACACCACGCCGGTGGACACCTACCGCGGCGCGGGCCGGCCCGAGACCACCTACCTGATCGAGCGGGCCGTAGACCTGGTGGCGCACAAGGTCGGGCTCGACCCGGTGGAGGTACGGCGCAAGAACTTCATCCAGAAGGACAAGTTTCCGGCCACCACCGTTACCGGTATTACTTACGATAGCGGTGACTACCACCCGGCGCTCGACAAGGCCCTGCAGATGGCGGACTATACGGGCTTCCGCCGGCAGCAGGAGGCCGCGCGCAAGCAGAATCGCTACCTAGGCATCGGTCTGTCATCGTACGTTGAGATCTGCGGCCTTGGCCCTTCGCCGGTTGCTGGTGCCGTCGGCTTCCAGGGTGGCCTCTATGGCAGCGCGATGATCCGCATCGCGCCTACGGGCAAGGTGTCGGTCTTCATCGGCGAGTCGCCGCACGGCCAGGGCGAGGAGACGACATTTGCGCAGGTCACCGCGGATTACCTCGGGCTGCCGTTGGACGACGTCGAGATCATTTCGGGTGACACGGCCACTACGCCAATGGGCTGGGGGACCTACGGCAGTCGGACCACGACCGTTGGCACGGGGGCCATCGTGAAAGCCTGTGACAAGATCATCGAAAAGGGCAAGAAGGTCGCCGCGCACCTCCTGGAGGCCTCAGAGCAGGACATCGCCTTCGAGGACGGCCGTTTCTTTGTCAAGGGCAGTCCTGAAAGGGTGAAAAAGATCCAGGAGATCACCCTGATGGCTACGCTAGCGTGGAACCTACCGGCCGGCGTCGAGCCCGGCATGGAGGTGTCAGCATTCTACGATCCGCCGAACTTCGTGTATCCTTTTGGGACGCATGTTTGTACTGTCGAAGTTGACGCCGAAACGGGCCAGGTCAAGATACTACGCTACATCGCCGTCGATGACTGCGGGAAGGTCATTAACCCGCTCATCGTCGACGGGCAGGTCCACGGTGGGATCACCCAGGGAATCGCCCAAACGCTCCTCGAGGAAGCGGTCTACGAAGACAACGGCCAGTTGCTCACGGCGTCGATGCTCGATTACGCGGTGCCGAAGGCCGGTCAGATGCCTCGGTACGAGACCGCGCGCACGGTGACCCCGTCGCCTCACCATCCCCTGGGACTCAAGGGCGTGGGCGAGACCGGATCGATCGCGTCCACGGTGGCGGTGGCCAACGCCGTGATGGACGCGCTGGCGCCGCTGGGCATCCGCCACCTCGACCTGCCTCTGACGCCTCTCCGCATCTGGCAGGCGATTCAGGCGGCTGGTGGGTAGACATTGCCCTCCGACGTCTCGACGGTGGGTC
>CBRGMJ010000259.1:0-3559 GCA_967797525.1 uncultured bacterium
TCCCCCGGCTGGTCAGGTAGAACCCGATGCGGTCCGGGCCAGCCGCGCGGATACCGGACGCCACCAGCTCCAGCGCCAGCTCCCACGACACGCGCGTAAAGCCGGGCTCGCCGCGTCGCCGGATCATCGGGTGGGCGAGGCGGCCGAGGCTCCTGAGCTCCTCGCCCCGCTTGCCTCGAAGATCCTCGACACGCTCCAGCCGTCGTCCATCGAGCGCGGGCATCGTGTTCAACCGGAGCAGGCGCAGCCGGATATTGCAGAGATGGACGCCATCGAGCGTCCAGTCGCGAAGACCCGCGGTCCCAAGCGCGCACCCATCGCACACGCCGTGGGTCAGGATGCGGCGCGCGAACTGCCACTGGTCCCGGTTGTCCCACGCGGCTTTGAAGATCTCCAGATAGTTGTTGGGACGTTGCTCCCCGATCCCGAAGGGCTTCGAGCTGGCCCAGAGGCTTGGTGTCCACGCCTTCACTTTTAGGGTGCCCACGGTCATCGGGCGATTTCGCGGCGGCTCCTCTCACCCCTGCCGGGCGAGGCGCGTACACCCCTACCGCTACTCGTGTCGTCGGAGGTCTGCCCGCCTTCTTAGTTGGGTATAGGTGAATTCTGGAGTGGTAAATTCCCTGCAGCCAAGACCCTGGAAATTACCTCTTGATATCGACGAGGCATTCGCTCCAGTGGACGCTCTCGCAAAAGGAGACAACCATGCAGGCGCAGTCGCGGACGCCTCTGACCCCTTTCATTGGGACCAAGTCCCCACGCATTCTCGTCGCTGATCAGGATCCGGTTGGCCAGCAGACGCTGAAGTCGCAACTGGAGAAGTGGCGATGTCGCGTAGAAGTGGCGAGCAGCGGTGCGCAGGCGCGTGCCGTGGCGCGCAAGTTCAACCCCGATCTTATCCTGCTCGATGTCGTGATGCCCGATCAGTCGGGATTTGCCGTGTGCGAGGCGCTGCAGGCCGACCCGGCCACAAAGCACATCCGGGTCATCTTCATCAGCGCCCTATCCGGCACACCGGCGAAGGTCATGGGATTTGAGACCGGTGGGCATGACTACCTGACCAAACCCTTTAACCCCGGCGAACTGGCTGCGCGCGTCGGCGCACATCTCCGGGAGAAGTACGTCGAAGACGAACTGCGTGAGAAGCAGGCCAAACTGACGGCGCTGACGGATCCGTCGTCCCAGCAACCGAAACACGCGTGATCTGAGCGACCCCCCGCGTGGCGCCCATCGGCAGTATGATGAGGGTTCGGTGGCGAACTACTGGGGACACGCGTGTCGGGGAGGCGGGCTCGATGAAGTCCATCGCGATGATTACTGTCGGCCAGGCGCCGCGCGATGACCTGGTGCCATACATGGAAGCGGTGTTTAGCCGGAAGGTGCCGATCTGGCAGGCCGGGGTGCTCGACGGCCTGGGCCGAGAAGCGATGATGGAGTTGGCGCCCGACGCGGGCGAGGTCGGCATCGTCGCGCGACTGCTGGATGGCTCCAACGCCCTTCTCTCGCACAAGAAGATCTTGCCGCGCGTGCAGGCGCTGGTCGACCGTGCGGTCGAGCACAGCGCCGGTCTGATCGTTATCCTCTGCGGCTCGGACTGGTCGGCCCTACGCTCACCCATCCTCGTCGTGAACCCCGGCAAGGTGTTCCCCGCCGTCGTCTCCGCTCTGGCGTCGGGCTGGAAACTTGGGGTCATCAAGCCATCCGCCGGCCAGATCGAACAGGCCCGGAAACAGTTCGCCACCCGCGGCATTGATGCGGTCGTGACCGCGGCATCGCCCTATACGGGCGAGCAGCGGCTACGCGACGTGAGAACGGCTGCGGAAACCCTCCGCGGCGCCGGCGTGGACCTGGTGTGGATGACCTGTGTGGGGATGGACGAGGCGATGCGGACGATCGTGCGTGAGGTCACCGGCAAACCGGTGATCCTCGCGCGAACGATCCTGGCCAGGGTCATCGATGAGTTCCTGGCCGTCGAGCCGGTAACGGCCACCCGATAGCGTCGGGCGTCGCTAGGCCTGCTCGACCCAGGCGAAGAACTCCAGCATGTCTTCCAACCATCGCCACTGCCCGCCGAGAATGCCGTTCATCGGATGGTCGTCGGGCAGGGCCGTCGGATAGATCGTACAGCCAAAGCGAATGCGAGACTCGCGATACACCTGGGCCAGCGCCAACGTGGGCGCCAGGCTCTTGTCGGTATGGGCTTGTAGCAGCAGCATGGGGATCGTCGTCCGCCGGGCCGCCTCCAGCAACGTCTGTTGAATGTGCGGGCTGTGATCCCAGGTCAGCGCGGCCGCGCACATGTTGCAACCCGCCCGGAACGCCGGCTGGCGACCGGCGGAGAGCACCGTCACGATGCCGCCCAGCGACCGGCCGCAAATGAACACCCGCGCGGGATCCACGTCGGGCCGCTGCCGGAGGATGTCAAAGACGGCCAGGACGTCGCCGGTCTCAACGATCATCCGGGAAGCAAAGAGCGCGCTATCGAGCGAGCCGTCGGGCGCCCTGGTCGCATCGGAAAACGTCGAGCCTTCCGATTCGCCGTACCCGCGGCGTTCGGGCACAATCACGAGATACCCGCGTGCGACCATACGCTGCGCCTGATCTTCCCATCGCCGCGGCTCACGCTCGCGGCCCATGCGCGAACCATGATTGTAGAGGATGACCGGGTGCGGGCCCGCGCCTGATGGGCGATAGAGATAGGCGACCTGTTTCAGCCCATCGTGCGCGTACCAGAGGTCGTCCGAAGACACGGTTATCGCTCCACGCGCGCGCCCACCAGCGGCCGGTAGCCCATGAGCAGCGGATACACCTCAACGCCTTTGACGTAGGGCTTGATGGCGATGATGCTGCGCGGGTGCATCACGGGGATCACGGCCACGTCGTCAACGATCGCCAGCCGCTCCGCCTGCTGGAACCGGGCAATCTGCCGGCGCCGATCGGTCGTGGCATTGGCTTCGTCGATCAGGCGATCATACGCGGGGTTGGCGTAGTTGGCGAAGTTCGATGGCGATCCGCTGGTGAACAAGCCTCCTAGGTGATAGTTGGGGTCAAGAAAGGCCGCAGTCCATCCTGTCCAGTTGCCGGCCAGCACGTTCCGGTTGAACCACGCCGTGCGATAGCGGGCGAAATCCATCTGCACGAGCGACATCTGCACCCCCAGTTCCTTTTGAAACGCCGCGCCCAGCACCTCCGCAACATCCTTGCTCGACGCCCCGCGGGGGTTGAACGCGATTTCCAGCGGGGGCAGACCGCGCCCGCCGGGGAACCCGGCCTCGGCCAGCAGCTTCTGGGCCGCGGGTGGATCGTACGCGATCCCTTTCATGCGCGGATCGTGTCCTGGGACGAACGGTGGGAGAATTCCGGCCGCCGGCACCCCCACGCCCTGGAAGATCACCCGGATGATCTGTTCTTTGTTGATGACCTGCGCGAACGCGCGGCGAACGCGCACGTCGCGCGCGGGAGCATACACGGCCGGGTTGAGGATAAAGAACTGCGTCGTCGCCCGCGGGACCTGCCGGACCTCCCTCGCCCGCGCGGGGTCGCGGCTGTAGCGCAAGAA
>CBRGMJ010000260.1:0-3558 GCA_967797525.1 uncultured bacterium
GGTACGCGGCCCTACGAGTGGTACGACTGGAACAGTCTGGTCGGGGACGAGCCCGAGCATCGGTCGACCGTGAGCGAGTCCATGGAGGGCGTCTCGTACTTTCCGGCCCGGAACGAGATGTGCCGGGGGTTGGCGACATTCACCGCGCGGGCGCACGTCCAGGTGCGATACGGCTGCCGGTGGGAAGGCACCCGGCGCGAAGAGAGCGGGTTCACCCTGCAGACCTCCGATGGCGAGTATCATTGCCGGGTCGCGGTGTTTGCGGTCGGGATGGCTCAGCCCTGGAAACCGCCGATTCCCGGTCTGGAGGACGCCCCCCACTACGTGGAGACGAAACCGGCGCGCGAGTACGCAGGGAAGCGCGTGTTCATCATCGGGAAGCGCAATTCGGGGTTCGAGATCGCCGATGCGCTGCTGCCGTGGGCGCAACGCCTCATGCTGGGATCGCCGCGGCCGCCGGTCATCTCGATCTTGCATTCCGGCGCAGGCGTCCGCGCGAAGTACCTCGTGCCCTTCGAGGATCACGTCATGGGTGGCGGAGTAGCTGTCCTCGATGCGTCGATTGAGCGGGTGCAGCGCGACGGAGCGATCTGGCGCGTCTTTACGTCGGGCCCGTCGCTTGGGCCGATGCCATTTGAGGTCGACGCCGTAATCGCCGCAACCGGCTTCACGTCGCCCCTCGGCGACTTGCCGGCCCTGGGGGTGGCGACGTTCAATCACGGGCGGTTGCCGCGGCTGACCCACTACTGGGAAAGCGCCACCATGCCCGGGATCTATTTCGCGGGGACGATTACGCAGGCGGCGCCCGGGCTCCGGAAACATGGGTCCGCGGGCAACTCGGCCGCCGTGGGGGGGTTCCGTCACAACGCGCGCGTCCTGGCGCGCCACCTGGCGCGCGAGCACTTCGGCGTCCACCTGCCGGCCGCAACGCTGCGGCAGGACGCCGTGGTGCCGTATCTGTTGTCCGAGGTCACGCGGGCGCCAGAGCTATGGAACCAGCAGGCGTATCTGGCGCGCGTGGTCTGCCTCGACCGCGAGCGGGGCGTGTTCGACGACGGGATTCAGCCGCTGGCGGCCTTTGTGGACACCCCCGGCCCGGACGCCGTCGCCGTCAGCGTCGAGGTAGACGCGAAAGGTGAGATGCATCCCGGCGTCTATGTGCGGCGGGATGGTCACACGAGCGAGCACGTCTTGTCGGGCGATCCGCTGCTGAACTTCGAACGCGACCGGCACCGCGCCGAGCTGGAGACCGTGCTGAAGGAGCTCGTCGCGGCCGACTGAGCGTGCGGGCCGGCGCTAATGGTGGTGGATGGCTTCGTCCGTGCGCCGCAGCCGGCGCGCCATCTCGCGGAGCATCGCCACGGCGATCTTTGGACTGCGCTCCAGCAGCCTGATGAAATCCCACGAGGCCAGCGCCAGACACACCGTGGGTTCGATGGCGACGACATGCGCCGTACGCGGCTGTTGGTCGAGCACCGAGAGCTCGCCGAAGAAGTCGCCCGGCCCCAGCACGGCCAGTTCGTCGCCCCCCCGCACGACCCTGGCCCGGCCGCGGATGGTCAGGTAGAAACCGGTGCCGATTTGGTTCTGGCGAACGATGTACTGCCCAGGCGCGTACTCGATGACCTCGGCGTTGGCGGCGATCGCGCTGAGGGCGCGATCGGTCAGGCTCGAGAACAGCGTAACCTTACGGAGGTATTCGATCTTCGATTTTTTTGTCAGCGTCATCGTGCGACGGCTTCGACGGGATGAGGGACGGTCCTGCTATTTTGAGAGATCACCCGGTGTGAATGAGTGCAGCACGCGGTCGCACAACTTCTGCCGGTCCCGCCACTCGTTGAGGGGCGCCGCGCACACGACATAGTGCAGCCGTTGCGGGCCCGTGACCAGGACGCCGACAGACGCCCATTCGCGGCCGCGCGTCGATCCGGTCAGTTCAAAGCGATACCAAGCCACCTGGTCGGTGCTCGCGTCGGTCCGCTGGAACCCGGAGACGCCGTGCATCGGGAGGAGCGACATCGCGAGGCGCCGCACCTCGTTCTCGGACAGCGGCCCCGGTTCAGGGCGCGTCATGATCACGATGAACTCTGTCGCGGTGGTCTCCGGGGTCTCGCCCGGCGGCGCCAACTTGGGGAGGAACCACATCCGCCGGCTCTCGTCGGTCTCAACACTCTGCCAGGCGCCGGGTCGTTCGAGGGCAAACCCGTGCCGATCGCTCGCGTACCGCTGGAGGGTATCGGTGCGTGCCGTTCGCCCACACCCGGCGGCCACGATCACCGCGATCACCGTGACCGCCGCGCGGATGAGCGAGCCACGGACGCAGCTCGGGAAACGGCGCATAGGCCATTTCTTACGCCGCGTCGACGGCCGGCGCCTGCTTGCGCGTCCGCCGGCGGCCCGCGATGATGACGGCGGGGGGAATCCAAGATGACCGAGGTCCGCGTCGATCCCACGGCCGCGCCGCACCTGCGTGCGGCCGTGGTGGAAGCCGAGGGCGTCACTGTCATCGAGCACGATACGGCGCTGCGGGCAGAGATCGACCAGGTCACCGCGCGCGTCCGATCCGCGTACGCAGGCCGCCAGCCCTCCGAGATCGAGGGGCTGCGGCCTGCGCGAGACCTCTATCACCGCGTCGGGATCGACCCGACGAAACTGCGACCGTCGTCTGAAGCACTGCTGCGGCGCGTGCTGCGCGGCGATGGGCTGCCGATCATCAACTCGCTGGTCGACATCAACAATCTGTGCTCGTTGGAGTTCCTGCTCCCCATCGGTCTGCACGATCTCGACGCCGCCCGCGGGCGACTGACGTTACGTGTGGGGCATGTGGGTGAGGGTTACGATGCGATCGGGAAGGGTGCATACAGCGTCGAAGGGCGCATCACCGCGGCGGACGAACTGGGACCCTGTGGCAGCCCAACCAGCGACTCGCAGCGAACGATGATCACGTTGACGACGCGGCGATGTCTGATGATCATCTACGCGCCGCTGGGCCATCCAGCCGCGACGCTTGAGGCGCACGCTGCGACGGCGGCATCGAGGATCATGCGGTTCGCCGGCGGGGCGATCCTCCAGTCCCGGGTGTTGTGAGGATCACTTTTTCCACTTGATGCCGCAGCCTTTGGGTGGCGTCGCCGACGTGGCCGGGTCGCGCCCCGAGAGCAGGGCGTCAATGGCATCCCGCAGGTAGCGATGGGTGACCGCGGCTGGGTCTTCCATGTTGTCGTCCGGCGCGCCGTGGTAGCGCAGCACACGCTCGCGGTCGAACAGAAAGATTTCGGGCGTGCGGGTGGCGCCGAACGTCTTCGCCACTTCTTGCGTTTCGTCAAACAGATACGGGAACGGGTAGGCCTTCTCCCTCGCGCGTGTCTGCATGGCCGGGAACGAATCATCCGGGAAAGCTACCGGGTCGTTGCTGCTGATCATGACGAACCGGACACCGCGGCCGGCGTATTCACGCTGCAGGGCGATCATCCGATCCTCCCATGCTTTTACGTAGGGGCAGTGATTGCACCAGAACACCACGCCCAGGACAGGGGCGGCGGCAAGTTGCTCCGAGGA
>CBRGMJ010000261.1:0-3558 GCA_967797525.1 uncultured bacterium
CACGGGCCCACTGTGGGCGGACGTGCAGACCCGGTTGGATCGCATCCGGGCGCAGCGCGACGGCGTGGTCCGGATGACATACGAGCGCATCGGGTGAGCGCCGTGGGAGAGGTCATCGACGGCGCAGCCGTGGCGGAGCAGTTGAAGGCCGAGCTCGCGGCCGAGGCCGGGACGCTGAGCGCGCGCGGCATCCGGCCCGGGATCGCGACCGTGCTGGCCGGCGACGACTATGGCGCGCGCATGTACCGCCGGTCGATCGAACGGATCGCGGCCGAGCTTGGACTGGCCTATCGCGATCTCTCGCTGCCGGCCGACGTCGGGGGGTCCGCGGTGGCCGACGCCGTCCGGGCGCTCTCGGGCGACCATCAGATCCACGGCATCCTGCCGCTCCGGCCGTTTCCCGCCGGCGTGCCCGAAGGCGCGGTGCTCGAGGCGCTCGATCCCGCCAAAGACATCGACTGTCTCCACCCGGCCAATGCCGGCACGTTGGCGCTTGGCCGGCCTGCCGTCTATCCCGCGACGCCGTGGGCCTGTTTCGAGCTGCTCGAGCGCTACTTCGCCGGCCGCGGGGTCGATCCTCAACGCGCCTTCGAGGGGAAAGACCTCGTGATCGTGGGCCGCAGCAACAACGTCGGCAAACCGGCCTACTTCCTCGCGTTGGAGCGTAACGTGACACCGACGACCGTGCACTCATTTACGTCTCGTGCGGGAACGCTTGACGGCCATACGCGTCGCGCAGACATCTTGATCGTCGCGATGGGGAAGCCCGAGTTTATCCGCGGATCCATGGTCAAGCCCGGCGCGATCGTCGTAGACGTCGGCGTCAACTCGGTGCCGTTGCTCGACGGCTCGGGTCACCCTGTAGTCGATGAGCGCGGGCGGCCGAGGCGCCGGACCGTCGGCGACGTGGCGTTCGATGAGGTCCGGCAGGTGGCCGCCGCCATCACGCCGGTGCCCGGCGGGGTGGGCGCGGTGACCAACCTCTTGCTGATGAAAAACGTCATACGGGCGGCGGCGGCATCTGCCGGTCGCCGCTAGCAGAGGGCCGCGGCTAGTCCTTCCAGGCGAGAATCGCGCGCAGCACGACGTCTTCGACGTACTGACCTTCAGGATTCATCTGGAGCAGCGCCCGCCGCATTTCGGCTTCAACGCGTTCGCGAAGGTCGCCCAGGACCTCTACAGATGCCCATGAGTGCGAGTAGAGAACGCCGATGACGCTTTCAAGATCCCAGTTTCGCCGGCAGCGTAGCGTCCAGGTCTCCATCCGCCCAAAGGGGGAACGGGCGATGACCGTGTCATGCCGTTCGGCCGATTTGGACACCCGGAGTCCCTGCCACGGGTTCTCACCGATCCACCGTCGGAGGACATCGACCACGCCGTCACGCCACCAGGTGTTCTCGGGAGTGTCGAGGAGGTCTTCGTCGACCACCGTAATGCCGCCCCCGGGGTCGATCAACGAGTGGAGCGCCGCGAGGGTCCGGTCGCGGTCCATCCAATGAAAGGAGAAGCCCATTGTGACGAGGCGGAACGCGCCCAATTGCGGGCCGAGGCCTTCGCTGCTGCCTTCCACCCACGTGACATTTGTGACGCCGAGTCGTCGCGCTTGTGCAGCGGCCGCGCCAAGCATCTCGGGCTCCGGGTCCACTCCGACGACGCGCTCGAACAGCGGGGCCAGCGACAGGGCAAGCTTGCCCGGCCCGCAGCCCAGGTCTAGCAGCCGGCCTGTACCGTCCAGGCTGAAGCGGGCCTTGAGGTGATCGAACAATCCCTGCGGGTAGGGGGGACGGAAGCGCAGGTAATAGGGAGCCGTACTTTTGAACGGGCGTGGCCGCTTGGTCTGCATGACAGCACCATCATACTATCGGAGACCGCGACCGAGGGAGCGCTCTGACCCGCGTCGAAGCGCTCGAACGACATGTCACAGACCGGGCGCGATCTGACCGCGATTGTCAGACCCTCGACCGTCGCGGTGATCGGCGCCTCCCGCGACCCGGCAAAGGTGGGGCACGCGCTCTTTCGTAACATCCTCCAGGCGGGATTTACCGGCGCGGTCCATCCCGTCAATCCCTCGGCCCGTTCGATCGGCGGGGTGCGGGCGTATCCGTCGGTCCGGGACATCCCCGACCCGGTCGATCTGGCCGTGATCGTGACGCCGGCGCGTCTGGTGCCCGACGTCCTCGACGAATGTGGCGAGACGAAGGTGCGCGGGGTCATCGTCATTTCGGGTGGTTTCCGCGAGGTCGGGGGCGAGGGGCGCCAGCGCGAGGACATGGTGCGTGAGCGGGTGCGCCGGTGGGGCTTCGCGCTGATCGGGCCCAACTGCCTCGGCGTCGTCAATACCGACCCGCAGGTGCGCTTGAATGCCACCTTTGCGGCGCAGATCCCTGAAGCCGGGAACATCGGCTTCCTCTCGCAGTCCGGCGCGCTCACGGCCGCCGCGCTCGACTATGCTCGGACCAAGCGGATCGGGTTCTCGAAGGTCGTCAACCTCGGCAACAAGGCCGACGTGAACGAACTCCACCTGCTCGACATGCTCGCGGCCGACCCGGCGACACAGGTCATCCTGCTCTATCTCGAGGAACTCACCGATGGCCGTCGCTTCATCGAGGCGGCGCGCGCCATCAGTGATCAGCAGCCGTCAAAGCCGATCGTGGTGCTGAAGGCCGGCCGGACGGCGGCCGGCGCGCAGGCGGTCTCCAGCCACACTGGTTCGCTGGCCGGAAGCGACGAATTGTACCAGGGGCTCTTCGCGCAGGCCGGCGTCATCCGCGTCGAGAGCATCGAGGAACTCTTCGATCTGGCGTCGGCGTTCTCACGCCAGCCGCTGCCTCGCGGCCGCCGGGTGGCGATCGTGACCAACGCGGGCGGGCCGGGCATCCTCGCGACCGACGCCTCGATCCGGCAGGGCCTCGAACTGAGCCGTCTGTCCGACGCGACGACCCGCAGCCTCCGCAACGTCGTGCCGGCCGAGGCCAGCGTCGCGAATCCCGTCGACTTGATCGGTGACGCGGACAGCCGCCGGTACGACGCGGCCCTCAAAGCCGTGTTGGGCGACGCCGGGGTCGACGCCGCGATCGTCCTGGTGGTGCGCACCGCGTCGCTCGATGTCGAAGCCACCGCCGATGCGGTGGTGCGCCGGGCGCGAGATGGCGGCAAACCCGTGCTGGCGTCCTTCGTCGGCGCGTTGACCGTCACGGCCGGCGTCGCGTGTCTTGAAGCAGGAGGCATCCCGCACTACGCGTTTCCTGAGGCGATTGCGCGCACGCTGGGCGCCATGTGCCGCTATACCGCGTGGGTCTCCCGGCCCCGCACGGGCTTTCGCACCTTCGACGACGTCGAGCGCACCAGGGCGCGCGCGATCATCGACGGCGCCAGCCCCGGGTTTCTGCCGGAGGCGCGCGCGCTCGAACTGCTGGACGCCTATCGATTTCCCGTGCTGCCGTGGGCGACCGCGGCCAACCGACGCGAGGCGGTCGAGCGTGCGGCAACCATGGGGTTTCCGGTGGCGATGAAGATCCGCGCGCCCGAGATCATCCACAAGTGGGACGTCGATGGCGT
>CBRGMJ010000262.1:0-3550 GCA_967797525.1 uncultured bacterium
GTAGGCGGCCACGGAGGCTGGGACGCGACATGGAATCGCGCGTCGGCCATTCCAAGGAGACCAAAGGCCGCAGCGGCCACAAGCAACGCCAGAGGACGCCGCCGCACCATCAGACCGGAACAACCCAGCAGACCCGCACCCACGACCGCCGGCCAGACCCAGCCCGAAACCTCAGGAGCGTTTTCGGTGAGCACGATGCCGCTGGCGAACGCAACGGCGAGCCAGACCGCAGGCGCCACGTACCCCGGACTCTTCTGGTTCCCTGAGGGCACCCGCGTGCCGCCTCTCTCTCACCTCAAAGATCGGCGCACAACGGCGGCGTTGAAGGGGGTCAAGCAACTCGGGCGGGGAACGCCGCCAGCGACGGCATCCCCGCCCGTTGGTCGCGCGAGGATCTACGCTTTCGAGGCGACTTCCTGCGACAGGCGTTCAACGAACTGTTCCAATGACACCGGCCCCAGGTCGCCGGCCGAGCGGCTGCGCACCGAGACCGAGCCGGCCGTCGCTTCCTTGTCCCCAACCACGGCCATGTATGGGACTTGCTCGACCTGCGCCTGGCGGATCTTGTAGGAAATCCGCTGGTTCGAACCGTCCATCACCGCCCGCAGTCCCCCAGCCATCAGACGCCCGCGGACCTGCCCGGCGTAGTCCGCGTGGCGGTCGGCAATGGGCAGGATGCGGACCTGCTCGGGGGCCAGCCACAGTGGGAACCGCCCCTCGCATTGCTCGATGAGCAGCGCGACCCAGCGCTCCATCGTGCTCGTCACCGCCCGGTGGATCATGACCGGCCGATGCGCCGCGCCGTCCTCGCCGATGTACTCGAGACCGAACCGCTCCGGCAGCAAGAAGTCGAGTTGGATCGTCGAGAGCGTCTCATCTTTGCCCAGGGCCGTCGGGACCTGCACGTCGATCTTCGGTCCGTAAAATGTCGCCTCGCCGGCGGCTTCTCTGAATGGAACGGCCATCGCGTTGAGGGCGTCGCGTAGCATCCCCTCGGCGAGGTCCCACAACACATCGTTGTCGATGAAGTGTTCTTTGTCGGCCGGGTCCCGCAGTGACAACCGATACCACTCAGATGCGATCTTAAAATCCGCATAGACCTGCTGGATCAGCCGCATGACGCCCATGATCTCTTCTTTGATCTGATCGGGGCGCATGAAGATGTGCGCGTCGTTCATCGTCATCCCGCGCACCCGCGACAGCCCAGTCAGCACGCCCGACCGCTCGTACCGATAGACCTTGCCCAATTCGGCGAGACGGACGGGCAGGTCGCGATACGAGTGCTGACCTTGCTTGTACATCATGATGTGATGAGGACAGTTCATCGGCCGCAACACGAGCTCTTCGTTGTCGATCTGCATCGGCGGGTACATGTTCTCGCGATAGTGGTCCCAATGCCCTGAGAGTTTGTACAGCTGCGAGGAGGCGATCTCCTGACTGTACACGTGCTGGTACCCTGAGGCGATCTCCAGGTCGATGATGTATCGTTCGATAATCCGCCGCACCGTGGCGCCCTTTGGCAGCCACAACGGCAGACCGGGACCGACTTCGGGCAGGATCTGAAATAGACCGAGCTCGCGTCCAATGCGCCGGTGATCACGCCGCCGCGCCTCTTCGAGCCGGTGCAGGTGCGCGTCAAGCTGCTCCTGCGCCGGGTAGGAGACGCCGTAGATACGCTGCAGCATCGGCTGGCGCTCGTCGCCCCGCCAGTACGCCCCCGAAGTGGACAGCAACTTGATCGCTTTGATCAGACCCGTGCGCGGGAGGTGCGGTCCGCGGCACATGTCCTGAAACCCATCTTGTCGATAGAAGGACAGCCGGGCGTCCGGGATATCGCGGAGCAGTTCAAGCTTGTACACCTCACCCTGCGACTCGAACTGGCGGCGCGCATCGTCGCGCGGGATCTCAGTGCGCTCGATGCGCTCGTCGGCCGCGGCCAGCTCTCGCATACGTGTTTCGATGCGCTCCAAGTCCTCGGGGCTGAACGGCCGGCCGATATCAAAATCGTAGTAGAATCCGTCGTCGATCGGCGGTCCGATCGCGAGTTTCGCCTCCGGGAAGAGCTGCTTGACGGCCTGTGCCATCAAGTGCGCCGTGGAATGCCAGTAGACTTCACGACCCGCCGGGTCTTCGAAGGTGACGAACGCGACGCGTGCGCCGGGTTCGAGGGGCGCCGCGAGATCGCGTGGCCGGCCGTTTACAACGGCGGCCACGACGCCGCGCAGACCGAGGCGTTCGGCGAGCGCCGACGCCGGGCTCTCGGCCGCCACCTGCTGGTGCGACCCGTCGGGCAGTTGAACACTAATCTCCGACATCGTGTCCTCCTCTAGAAAACACATAGAAAACACATCAGCCCGCCCCTTCAAGGGACGGGCATCCGCGGTTCCACCCTCGTTTCCGGTCGCGGTCCGTGCACGAGCACGGCGCGCGCCGGACACTCATCCGCGCAATCTCGGGCGCACCCGGCGCCTTACCGTGTCATCGTTGTCGGCGACGACCGTTCGGCGCTGCTCAGAGGGGGTCTTCCGCCGTTCCGACCGGCAGGGCTCTCAGCCATCGGCCCTGCCTCTCTCATACCCCGGCGACCAGGGTCCGGCCGGCGTACGACGTACTCGTCCTCGTCCACGCAACTCTCGACCCATGTTAGAGACGAACCCCTCGCGTGTCAACCGCGCCCTGATCACCACCCTGTGACGAAAGTCACACCGATGCTGTGCCGCACATCGTCGTCCGGGATGGCCTTCCGCTGATACCGTGTGGCCAGATCGAAGGGGGTGAGTGAGATGACGCCTGCCAGCGCGCGGCTCATGACGATCCTGCAGTGGATTGCCATCTATATGGACGGGTTCAACAAGATTCCTGCCTACCACGCGGAAGCCGATCGACATCTAGAACTGTGCCGCAGAGCGGCTAGCGGCCGGACGGATCCGCAAACACCCCTGATGGAAAGGAAAACTGATTGACGCTGCTCCCCATACTGCCGAGCGCCGTCCAGCCGGCGCCGGTGATGTCGTTGAAGCGCACGAGGCGATGAACCTCGTCGGTGACGTATATTCGACTCTGGGCGTCCAGCGCAAGACCCGTGGGAAACGAGAACTCGCCCGGCCCCGTCCCGATCTTGCCAAAGGTCAGCCACCCGGCGCCGGTCATGTCATTGATCCGCACGACCCGGTCGTTGCTCGAGTCGGTGGCATAGACACGACCCGAGGCATCGACCGCCACGGACGCGGGGAATTCGAGTTGCCGCGCGCCGTTTCCCAGCGTGCCAAACGTCGTCCAACCGGCGCCGGTCATGTCATTGATACGAACGATGCGGTCGTTTAGGGCATCGGCGATGTAGATGCGCCCCGCGCTGTCGACGGCGATGCCTTGAGGGAAGTTGAACTGTGAGGGGCCCGCGCCCCGGCTCCCCAGCACGGTCCATCCCGCGCCGGTCATATCGTTGAAACGGACGATCCGCGCGTTGCTGGCGTCGGCGACGTAGATACGGCCGGTGCCGTCGACGAACACCCCCGCGGGCAGATCGAACTGGTGACGCCCATTGCCGCGG
>CBRGMJ010000263.1:0-3547 GCA_967797525.1 uncultured bacterium
GATCACGTGAAGGAGGCGTACGCCCCATGACAAGGTATCTCCGCGTGGCCGCGGTACTGGTGCTGGTCGCCGCCGTGGCGCTACCGGCTACCGCCCAGATCTTTACTGACATGACCAACCATCCAGCCAGACGCGCCGCCGAGCGTCTGGCCGCAAAGGGCATCGTCGTCCGCCTGCCCGACGGTCGCTTCGCGCCGGATGAGCCGCTCAACCGCCTCGACATGGCGGTGTTCCTGGGGAAGGTGATCGGCGTCCCGACCGGCGGATTCCGCCTGCCCGACTTCAAGGACATCGACCAGGTGCCGCCCAGCGACCGCGCTGCCGTGGCCGCTGCCGCCACGCTGGGGACGGTAGGGCAGCAGAAAGTGGATCTGAGGCGGGGAACGGTCGTGTACTCCCTGTCGGTGAAGAAAGCCTCGTTTGCCCCAGACGAACAGATCGACATCACCTTCACCATCGCCAACGAAGGACCCGGTCGAGACACCGAGCTCATGGCGCAGGCCGGGGGCAAGTGGCGCATCAAATTGAGCGAGCGCGATGGTTTGAAGCCCGGGTACGAGGGTGAGCTCTACGTCGACACCAAGACGGCCCAGGCGACGACGCGTGAGACGGTCGCGCGGGTCCGGATCACCGAGGTGCGGGCAGACGGCTCGGCGCTCGAGATCCTCGACGAGGGCAAGATCCAGATGAAGAATGGTCTGAAGGTATTCTTCCTTCAGGACGCGTGGTTCGACTACGCGACGACACAACTGTACGATTTCATCGTTCGCGACGTCGATCGCAACGAAGAGATCGCGCGGTGGTCGCTGGGCCGTCGTTTCGCAGCGCTCGATAGGCCATTACCGCTGGCGGCCAACAAGATGCTCGGGGAAACGACGCGATGGCGGCAGCTCGACCAGAATGATCAGCCGGTCAGACCCGGTCGCTACGATCTGATCGGCATACACACGACGAAGGAAAACCAGACGACGCTGGCGATCGGCTTCCAACGGGGTTTGGTCGCGGCCTATCCGGACAACACCTTCCGGCCGAAGCAGCCGATTACCCGGTCCGACCTCGCCGTCTTCATGGTCCGGGCCCTCGGGTTGGAGTCCGAGGCCGTCCGTCGCGCGAACGAAACACCGAGGATCGCCGATCTGGCGGAGATCCCAAGCGAGGCCCGCGGCAGCATCGTCGTGGCCATCGACCGGAAAATCGTGCCCGCCCTGCCTGACAATACGTTCCGCCCGGGGCGCACCGCGACGCGCGGTGAGGCGATCTTCGCGCTCAATGTGCTGATGGAGTCAATGGGACGCTACGATTTCCAGGTCGGGACGCTCCGTGAGATCCGGGGCGGCCCGCCCGCGATCATCGTCGTCGAAGACGAGAAAAAGCAGATCGTACAGTACCGCGTCGCGACCCAGAGCGCGATGTACCGTAACGACCAGCCGGTGCTCATGCAGCAACTGCGCCCCGGCGACCAGCTCAAGATGCTCAAGCCATCCGATGCCGGTCTGGTCATGTATGTTGAAGCCACGGCCCGGTGACGCCGATGTGGTTCTTCCTTGATACCGCCAACCTGGACGAGATTCGAACGGCGCACGCGTGGGGCATCCTCGATGGGGTCACGACCAACCCCACGTTGGTGGCCAAGGAAGGACGCGAGCACCGCGAGCAGATCGAAGCGATTTGTAGCATCGTCAAGGGTCCGGTGAGTGTCGAGACCACCACGACCGACGCGGACGGCATGATCCGCGAGGGCGTGGAGTTCGCTACCTGGGCGCCCAACGTCGTCGTGAAGGTGCCGATTACACCCGACGGCCTGCGGGCGCTCCGCGGCCTGCGAGAAAAGGGGATCCCGGTCAACGTGACGCTGGTCTTCTCACTGCCGCAGGCGCTGCTCACGGCAAAAGCCGGCGCGATGTTTGTCAGCCCGTTTGTGGGTCGGCTCGACGACGCCGGCAACGACGGCATGCAGGTGGTCCGCGACATCTGCGCCGCCTATCGGAACTACCCGTTTGAGACGAAGGTGCTCGCGGCTAGCCTGCGGCATCCGATGCACGTCGTCGAAGCTGCGCTGGCGGGTGCCCATGTTTCTACCATGCCGTTCAAGGTCATGGAGCAACTCTTCAAACACCCTCTGACAGACGTCGGTTTGGAGCGTTTCCTAGCCGACGCCCGCCGTCTGCGGGCCGAACTCGAAGCCCGACGCACGCGGGTCTAAACCGGCTTGATTCGGGCATAAAACAGGAGAGTGATTCTGCGTGCCCATCGCAGAACTCGAGGCCAAAACCCTCAACGAGCTGCAGGATGTTGCCAAAGATCTCAACATCGCCAACTTTCGGCGATACCGTAAGCAGGAGTTGATCATGAGGGTCCTGCAGGCTCAGACTGAAGCCGCCGGCCTGCTCATTCGGGCGGGCATTCTGGAAATCATGCCGGAGGGCTATGGCTTCCTCCGGACAAGCGGCTACCTGCCGGGCAACGAGGACATCTATGTCTCGCCGTCGCAGATCAAGCGGTTTGGTCTGCGCGTGGGGGACGAAGTCCTTGGCCAGGTTCGCCCACCCAAAGACAACGAGAAATACTTCGCACTGCTGCGGGTCGAGGCCGTCAACGGTCTCGATCCTGAACAGGCGCGCACGCGGCCGTCGTTCGAGCAGCTGACACCGGTCTTCCCACACGAGCGCATCAAGCTCGAGGTGGTCGAACCGGACTTGACCGTGCGGGTGATAGACCTCTTTGCCCCCATCGGCAAAGGCCAGCGCGGTATGGTCGTCAGCCCGCCGAAGGCGGGCAAGACGACGCTGCTGAAGAAGATCGGTCAGTCTGTCGTCGAGAATCACAGCGAGATCTACTTGATGGTGCTGCTGCTCGACGAACGCCCCGAGGAAGTCACCGACATGCGGCGTTCGGTCGAAGCCGAGGTCATCGCGAGCACGTTTGACCGGGCACCGGAGGAACACATCCAAGTTGCCGACCTGGTGCTCGAGCGCGCGAAACGCCTGGTCGAAGGCGGCCGCGATGTCGTGATCCTGCTCGACAGCCTGACCCGTTTCTCGCGCGCCAACAACCTGGTGATTCCACCGTCCGGACGCACGCTGTCCGGCGGTCTCGATCCCGCGGCGTTGCACCGGCCCAAGCGGTTCTTCGGCGCGGCGCGCAAGATCGAAGAAGGTGGCAGCCTGACGATCATCGCCACCGCGCTGGTCGATACCGGCAGCCGGATGGACGATGTCATCTACGAAGAGTTCAAGGGCACGGGCAACATGGAGTTACATCTGAACCGCAAGCTCCAGGAACGCCGCACCTTCCCCGCCATCGATATCAAGATGTCGGGGACGCGGCGTGAGGAACTGCTGCTCTCGGAGGAGGAACTGCGCAAGGTCTGGGTGCTGCGCAAGAGCCTCGAGCAGCTCGATACGGTCGCGATGGCAGAATTGATCCTTGACCGGCTACGCAAGACGCAGAACAACGCGGCGTTCTTGCGCTCCATCGTCAAGAGCAGCGAGGACAACCCGGCCTAGCAGCGGCCGTGGTCGTCGCTGGCGCGGAGCTTGCCCGGCTC
>CBRGMJ010000264.1:0-3540 GCA_967797525.1 uncultured bacterium
CGACGACGATCAGGACGTTGACCAGGCCGATGCGTGGGCTGAGCAGCAGCACCCAAGATGTCGCAATGAGCAGCGGGGGCAGGACGTTTGGCGCCAGCGCGACCAGTTCGAACAGCCCTCGTCCGGGGGCGTTGGTGCGCACGGTGATCCAGGCGAGCAGACCGGCCAGGGCCACCGAGAGGGCCGAGGAGCCGGTCGCAAAGATGAACGAGGTGCCGATCAACCGGTAGGTGTGCGGATCGCCGTAGGCCCGAACGTAGTTCGCCAGGGTGAACCGTCCGGCGACGCCCAGCGGCGCGTCGCTGAAGCTGCCGACGAACAACATTACAGTGGGGTAGAGCGCGAGAAAGGCGAGGATCGCGCCCGCGACGAGCGCCAGGAGCACCACAGGATCGAGCTGCAGGCTCCAGGTAGGGAGGCGCCGGTCCGGCGCTGTGCCGGACGCCATCAGCCGGTCAGCGCTTCACAAAGAACCTGCCAAAGTCCTCGTTGAACTTCTTAAGGTCCTGATCATCCAAGTCGTCCATCATCTGGATGCGCAGCTTGTCGGCGTCCTTGATCGGCGGGTAGACACCCGGGACCAGGACGAACTCTCCCGCCCGCGCCAGCGCCAGGAGCCCGAGCCGCGAGGTGAACGTGTCGATGAAGAGCTTGGCAGCGTTGGGGTGAACCGATTTGGCGCTGAGCCCGACATGGTGGGCCTCGGCGAGCACCGGGTTCAGACGGGCATAGTCGAGCGGCGCCCCCTCCTGACCGAAGATGTGCACGTACTTGATGTAACTGATGCCGATCGGGAACTCCCCGACGATGACCTTCTGAGCCGCCGGGATGAAGGACTCGACCAGCCCCACCTGCCCGGCAAGACGCTCGATGAACGACCGGTGCTGCGTCCCCAAGACTTTGTGCAGATTTGCGAGCCACACGGCCGTCGTCGTGTGCTGCGTGGGGTCGGGCATGACCACCTTGCCCTTCCATTTGGGGTCGAGCAGGTCGTTGAGTGTCTTTGGCGCGTCTTCGGCTTTCACCATCTTCGTGTTGAACAGCGCGCTGACGACGACGACCCGGTAAGACGGGGAGAGGGTGCCGTCCCGGTCACGCGTGTTTTCGGGGAACGCGTCATAAGACGGCGAGATATATTTGGTGAACACGCCCGCCTTTTTCATGATGAGCATCGGGCTGCGGTTGGTGAGCACGACGTCGAACAGAGGCCGTCCGGCGCGCACCTCGGTCAGCACGCGGTCGGTCACGCGGTTGCTCGCGGCGCGCCAGTACTCGACCTGGACGCCGTACTTGCCCTCGAAGATCTTCTGGATCACCTCGAAAACGTCGGTCTCCATGGACCCGTAGACGACGACTTTGCCTTCTTTCTTTGCCGCGCCCACCAGATCGGTTTGCGCCTGCGCCATCGACCCTGCGAGCACGAGCGCCGCCACGAGCAGGGAGCCAAGAACTGTCAGGAGACCGCTCTTTGCGCGCATCGTCATCCCTCCTGTTTCACTGGCAAGGCCTACGGTTCGCTGCGCCAGAGAGGGCTCCCTGCCCCGAAGGCACCCACGAGAGACACCGTCAGCACTCCTCTTCGCTTCAGCCATTGGGTACGCTATCATGATCTCGCAATGACTACTGACGCGTACGCAGCACTCATCGCCGACGATCCGCGCGAGTTCCGGGTCCACGGGTCTATCTACACGGACCCGCAGATCTTTGACACGGAGATGGAGCGGATCTTCGAACGCAGTTGGGTGTACGCGGCGCACGAGTCCGAGGTGCCGGCGCCGGGTGACTACAAGACCGTTGTGGTCGGTGCCCAACCGCTGATCCTCAGCCGGCACGAGGACGGACGGATCTACTGTCTGTACAACCGGTGCCGGCATCGCGGTGCCGTCGTCTGCCGTCAGGAGCGGGGCCACTCCAACTTCTTTCGCTGTCGCTACCACAACTGGGTGTACGCGAACAACGGCGACCTCATCGGCATGGCGCAGAGCACGGGCTACCCCGACGATTTCGACCGGAGTGGCTATGGGTTGGTCCAGGCCGCGCGTCTGGAGAACCACCGCGGCATGCTCTTCGTCAGTCTGTCAGATGCGGCGCCAACGTTTGCCGAGTACATCGCCCCGGTCCGCCGCTATCTCGAGTACTGGCTGGGGCGCTCCCCGGTGGAAGAGGTGGAGGTGTCGCTTCCGCCGCATCGCTACGAGTACCCGGGCAATTGGAAGTTGCAGGCCGAGAACGGGTTCGACGGGTATCACGGGAACTACGTCCACCTCTCCTGGCAGCGCGTCCTGGCGCTATCCGAAGAGTCGACGGTTGAGCAGACCCAGCATTACCGCCAATCGGGCTGTACACGCGGTCTGAAAAACGGTCACGGGTTGCTCGAGCGACCCGGCAGCCTGAACCCGAATTCGAGCTGGACCGCGCGGATGATGCACCGCTTCCCAGAGTATTCGGACGCGATGCGCGCGCGGTTCTCCGACGAGCATCTGTTGGAAATCTCAGCGCGGCGCAACATCTTCGTCTTCCCGAATCTGTACCTGTTCGAAACCCACTTCCGTGTCATCGTCCCAGCCGCCGTTGACCGCACCGAGGTCCAACTGTATGTGTACGCGTTGAAGGGTGTTCCCGATGGCATCAACGAGGGGCGGTTTCGCGGGCACGAGCGGTTCTTCGGTCCGGCCGGGTTCGGGACGCCGGATGACATTGAGATCTTCACGGAGGTCCAAAGCGGTGTGCGGGCGCGGGGCCACGAGTGGAACTTGCTGAACCGCGGCCAGCACCGGGAGCGGACGGAGGACGGCGAGTGGGTGGGGCACACGACCGATGAAGCGCCGCAACGCTCAGTCTACAGACAATGGCGGCGTATGATGGCCGGCGACTAGACGACGTGGGCGCGGCGCCGACGGCCGAAGAGGCCGAACGCTTCCTATTCGCAGAAGCCCGGCTGCTCGATGAGCGCCGCTTCGAAGAGTGGGAGGCGTTGTTCACCGACGACGCCGTGTACTGGCTGCCGATTGATCCCAACGTCGATCCCTCGCGGGCCGTCGCCATCATCTACGATGACCGCAAGCGCCTGCACGAACGCGTCTTCCGGCTGACGAAGACACCGGTGCTCGACCAGAACCCCGCGTCACGGACCATCCGGTTCGTCTCCAACGTCGAGGTGGTCGATGGCGATGGAGGCCGAGACGCGGTGGTCCACTGCCGCCACCTCATCGCCGAGATGCGACCCGGCGGCCCGCGGCAGCAGGGGTTGAATGCCCCGCGGTTCTTCGCCGCGCGCTGCGAGTACCGGCTGCGTAAAGTCGACGACACATGGAAGATCGCGTTGAAGAAAGTCGTGCTCTTGACGGCGGACGAACCCCAGTACAACCTGACGTTCATTCCTTGACATGACCCTCATGAGACACGCTGACAGCAGCGAAACGGCGCTCGCACGGGTGGGTAACGTCGAGGTGAGCAAGTTCGAGACGCCGACCGGGGCGCGCCTGCGACTGCGGCGGGTCACCCGCGAGCCTATGGAGGCCTATCTCGACCCGCTGGAAC
>CBRGMJ010000265.1:0-3524 GCA_967797525.1 uncultured bacterium
GCGTCCGGGATTCGTACGGCGCGGTCGTCCGGGTTTCTCCGCTGGCGGTACGCCCGGGTGCCGTCGTTGCGGTATGGTGCTCACTGGATCGGCGAAGGGGCGCCGCGGGCGGCCGTGATCTTTCGCCTGACGCGCCGGCGAGGGATGCAGGAACTGATGTTGTGTGAGCTCTTGATGGAGAGCGAGCAGGACGGCCGGCACCTCCTGCGGGAGTTGCTGCGAGAGGTGCGCGCGGATTACGCGATTGCGCACAGCGCCTGGGGCGCACCGCATCGACGGGTCTTGCTGTCGACGGGGTTCCTCCCAGTGCCCCGCGGTCCCCACTTCACGGTCAGACCGCTGGCGGATGACCTCCCCGTCGTGCCGACCGCGTTTGCCGCCTGGCGCTTGGCGCTGGGCGATCTGGAGGTCTTCTGACCACGTCCGTGACTCCAGCAGGGGACTGGCTGAGGGGGCAAGCCCGGGTGGCGCGCAGCGCGGTGCGATGGGCGTCGCTCCCGGTTGAAGCGTGGCGGCACGAGCGGCGGCCCGGCGTCGTGATCTTGCTCTACCATCGGGTGGGCGGCGAGACCCGGAGCGATATTGACGTGACCGCGCGAGCCTTTGAACGACAGATGCGTTACCTGAAGCGGCATTGTCTGGTGGTCTCCCTGGATGAGGTTGTCCGATTTTCAGCCCGCCAGACCGTGAGGCACGCCAGCCGCGACGTCGTGGCGATCACGTTTGACGATGGCTACCGGGAGACCTACGAACTCGCTTATCCGATCATGCGTCGTTTCGGGCTGCCGGCCACTATCTATCTTCCTTCAATGTACGTTGAGGAGCAGCAACCGTTCGACTTCGGAGGATTCCAGGGGGCCGGGGCGGACGAACGGCCGAGGCCGATGACCTGGGAGATGGCCGGCGAGATGCTGCAGTCGGGTCTCGTGACGATCGGCGGGCACACGCTCACGCACGCCGACCTGTCGCGCACAGATGCGGTGCATGCAGCCCGTGAGATCGATGAATGTGACCGGCTCATCGAGCGGCGTCTGGGAGTCGTCCCCAGGCATTTCGCGTACCCCTGGGGCCGGTGGTCAGTCGAGACCCAGCCAGTAGTCGCGGCGCGCTATGAGACCGTGGTGCTTGGCGGGCCGGCGAAGAACCCGTATGTCGATATGGATCTCGCACGGATGTGGCGCTACCCGGTACTGCGCACCGATGGCTACTGGCTGTTCAGAGCACGGATGCGCCTGCTGGGAGCGGGGGGCGCCCTGTCAGGGCCACGTGTCCCGGAGACGGTCGAGGCGCGGTCGCGAGCCGGTTATGGTGGAGGCGCGATGTCATGACGGACAGACTTGCGGTAGTCGGCTTTGATCACGTTGCGCTGCGAGTTCCTGATCCTGAGCAGGTCGCGGCGTATTACGCTCGGGTGCTCGGGCTCGGTGTGACCGCGCGAGATGCCGGTACCGGGGCGATCGCGTTGAGTACGCTGCCCCGAGGAGCCGCCATGGTGGCGCCCCGGGAACTCATCCTCTACCCCGGCGCGTCCGTCGGGTTGGACCACTACGGGCTGACCGTAGCCGGCGCAGAGACCCTGGACGCGATCGCACAGTCGCTGCGCAGCCGCGGGCTGAGCGTGGATGGGCCACGGGTGTTCGAACCGTTTCAGGGACCCGCGGTGCGTTTTCGTGACGTCGACGGCTATTTGGTGGAACTCGTTCGGCCGACCCCGCCAGTGCCGCGGCCGGCCGGCACCCCTCCGGCGAACCTGGTCAAAATCTCTCACATCAATGTCAAGACGGGCGACCCGCGCGCGAGCGCGCGTTGGTGGCAGCAGGTCATGGACTTCCGGCTGTCTGACGAGATCCCTGACCAGTTCTACTGGGTGCGATGTAACAGCGAGCACGCGACAGTGGCACTTGTCCGTGCCGAGACCAAAGGTGTGCATCACATCGGGTTCGAGATTGCGTCGTGGGAGGACGTCCTGCGGATGCTCACACACTTCGAGGCCGTCGGCGTGCCGGTGGAGTTCGGTCCAGGACGACACGGCCCGGGCCACAGCATCTTCGTATACTTCGTCGATCCGTGGGGCATCCGGTGGGAGCTCCAGGCCGAAGCCGCGCACATCAAGGACGAGGCTGCCTATCAACCCGGCGTCTGGGATCCGGCGAAGGGTCGCGTGGCCGCGGTGAACCTCTGGGGGCCACGGCCGCCGGAGTCGTTCATCAGGGGATGAAGGAGACGTACGCGATCGTCGGGCTCGGCGTCACGGACGTGGGACATCTACCGAACCGGTCGGTGCTGATGCTGGAAGTCGAGGCAGCCCGGCTTGCGATGGAAGATGCCGGTCTGCAGGCGGGCGATATCGGTGCCGCCGTCCAGATGCTGAGCGATGCCGGTGGGGGGATGCGGCCGCGGCACCACGATGCATTTCCGCGTGTGCTGAACCTGCCGGTCAACCTCTACATGGAAAACGTGGGGCGAGGAGGCGAGTACGCTGCGCACGCGCTGATCGCTGCAGCGGGACTGCTAGATCGCGGCATCGCCGACTTCGTGCTCTGCGCCGGTGCTCGCGACGACTGGAGCCGGAGCCGGGCCGCGCGGCGGGCGTCCGGCGCGCACGGACAGGCTTTCACGGCCAAGGAGAATGCGTTCGCTCCGTTGTTCGGCGGCCACGCAGCAGCGTATCACGGGCTGCTGGCCAGCCGGCATATGCACGAGTTTGGGACGACGAGCGAGCAACTGGGCGCCGTCGCCGTGGCCACGCGACAGTGGGCGAACCTGAATCCGGGCGCCTACATGCATGGCCGGCCGCTGACGCTGCCCGAGCATCAACGATCGCCCGTCATCGTCTGGCCGTACCGGCTGTTCGACATCTGTCTCCAGAGTGACGGTGGGACGGCGTTTGTGGTCACGACCGCGGACCGCGCGCGCGATCTGCGCAAACCGCCGGTCTATGTGATGGGTATCGGTTTTGGGGAGCAGATGAGCGACCTGTGGTGGGAACAGGCCAACTACACGACCCTGGCCGTGCGCGTGGCCCGCGAGGCGGCATTCCGTCAGGCCGGAGTGACGCTGGCGGACGTGGACGTCGCACAGCTCTATGACTGTTTCACCGGAGAAGTCGTCGTTCAACTGGAGGACTACGGCTGGTGCGAGAAAGGCGAGGGGGGGCCCTTCGCCGCGGAGATGCGGACCGCCCCCGGCGGGCAGATCCCCGTGAACACCGGTGGCGGGCTGCTATCATCGCACCACTTGGGCAACCTGACTGGTTTCGCCGAGGCCGTGACGCAGCTGCGCGGCGAGGGCGGTGCACGACAAGTGAAGGACGCCGATGTCGCGCTGGTGTCCGGTCACGGCGCTGAGGTCCTTTCAGGCCAGATGTGCTCGATCCATTCGTCCATGGTATTGACGACGTCTCCGCGGAGCCGTGCGGCGTGAGCACCAGCGACTGGCAGGGACCGATCCCCAACCCCACCGAGGACATGCGGATGTTCTGGGACGGCCTGGAGCGCGGCGAGTTCTTGCTGCTGCGCTGCACG
>CBRGMJ010000266.1:0-3512 GCA_967797525.1 uncultured bacterium
GATCCCGATGGTGCCCACCACATCCGCGAGCTCGTTGAACGCACCGCGGCCGAGGGCACCACGGTCGTCTGGGCGACTCAGCGCGTCGAGGAGATTCGCGGGTTCGCTGATCATGTCACGCTGCTCACCGACGGCCGCGTCGGATTCACCGGCACCGTGCCGCAATTGATGGCGCACTCGGGCGCGACCCGTTTCGTCCTGCGCATCTCGAATCACCAACTCTCGGCCGAACCGATCGGTGTCATTGCTAGGCGCGCTCTTGGGTCGATGGGAGATTTGGCGAGCCAGCACGGCGACGGCGAGCACTATGTCCTACAGCTGGCCGAAGGCGTGGCAATCGGCGATGCGCTGGCCGCGCTGGCGGCTGGGCAGATCCGGGTCTACGGCTGCAATGAGGAACGGTCCGAAGTAGAGGAAGCGTTCCTCCGGCTCACCAGGAAGAGCGTCCCGTGATCGCCGACACCTTATCGCGGGCCCGCGCCGGCGATCCGTTCGGAGAAATCGACAAACTGGCGGCCTTCTTTCGCCGCGATCTCCTCATCGCGCTGTCGTACCGCTGGGGGTTCCTCTCTGACGCGATCGGACTCATCGCCCAGGCTTTCGTCTTCTATTTCGTGAACCGTATCGTCGACCCGGCGCGCATGCCGGTCTTCGGAGGCACTCGCGCGGACTACTTCGCGTTCGTGACGATCGGGATCGGACTGCACGCGATCATCCAGACGGTGATCAGCGGCATGGCGCTGGCGATCCGCAGAGAGCAGCTCATGGGCACCCTCGAGTCGCTGCTCGTGACGCCGACCTCCGCGCCGACGCTGCAACTCGGCTCGGTGATTTATGATCTGGCCTACGTGCCGCTGCGAACGGGCATCTTCCTTATCATGGTGAGCCTCGTGTTCGGAGTAGACATCAAGGGAAGCGGTTGGGGTCCGGCTGCGATGATCCTGGTCGTCCTGCTCCCGTTCATCTGGGGTCTGGGCGCCGCCAGCGCCGCCGCGGTACTGACCTTTCACCAGGTCCCTGGTCTGCTGGGCCTGGGCATCAGCGCCCTCGGCCTCGCGTCCGGCGCCTACTTCCCACTGGACCTGTGTCCCGGCTGGATCGCCACCGTGGCCCGATACAACCCGATCGCTATCGCGCTCGATGCGATGCGTGTGGCGCTGCTCGGGGGCGCTGGGTGGACGGCGCTCTGGCCTGCGGTCACGGTCCTGATTCCCATCTCCGTGGTAACGCTCGCGCTGGGGAACGTGGCGTTCCGGCTGGCGCTGCGGCGCGTGCGCCGGCTGGGAACCCTCGGACTCTACTGACGCCTGAGGGATGCTGCGCGTGATTGCAGGGGACGCGAAGATTCGAAGGAGCGAGCAGGTCGTGGCTCGGGCGTTAGGCGAGGGCCAGGGCGGCGTCCTGCTGCACCTCGAGTCCGGGCAGTACCATGGCCTGAACCACATCGGCTGGACGGCTTGGCAGGTCCTCGACGCGGAGAAGACGCACGCGCAGGTCGTTTCGGAGTTGCGTCACTCCCTGAACGATGCGCCGGCCCGCCTCGAGGCCGACGTCGCCGCATTTCTGGAAGGGCTGCTGGCGCGCAACCTGATCCAACTCGTTGGCGACTGACCGCCGCCGGCCGCCGCGCCCTAGTTCACGACACTCGAATCCCGATGGGCGCACTCGCCGCGATCCTCTTCACCCAAGGGCTCCCAGACCCTGATGTCGCTCGGCGGATGCACGCTGCCGTCCCCCACCGTGGCGTTGCCATGCGGAGCGTGACCCTTGGCGCCTGCATGCTCTCGGTGAGCCTTGGAGGCGACCGGTCTGACGGATGGCTAGCGGTCGATGGTGATCTCGCGGCGGCAATCGTCGGGGCGCTCGACAACGTACCCGAGCTCGTAGCCCCGGGAGCGCCGGAGCGACCCAACGGCGCGGCTGATGCCGCCCGCGTCCTGATGATGCTCTTCCGTGCCCACGGCGAGTGCGCGGCGCGTGGCCTGCGGGGCGTCTTCAGTGGTGCGGTCACCGATGGGAAGCGGCTCTGGGTGTTCCGCGACCACGTCGGGCTGAGTACGCTCTTCTATCGACAAGATACGCGCGGCGCCTATGTCGCGACCGAGGCCAAGCAGGTGCTGGCTGGCGCGGGCCTGACCCGGGCGCCCGATCTCCCAGTGCTCGAGCGAATCTTTTACGGCAGGCTTGACGATGACACGCCGTGCGCGCTTCGTGGGGTGCTGCGCCTGCCGAAAGCGTCTATTGCGCGCTTCGGTGCGTCTGAGGGCCCGTCGATCCGCCGATACTGGGAGCCGGAGACCCTCCTCGAACGCGCGCGGCCGACCACGGCCGACGTACGCGAGCAGTTCGACGCGCTCATGACACAGGCCGTCTCCCGTGCGATCAGCGGGCACGACGCCATTTCGCTGAGCGGGGGAATCGACTCGTGCGCGGTCGCGGCCTACGCCGCCCCGGTGCATCGGCGCCTCACCGGCCGCCCCCTCCACGCGCTATCGGCCGTGTTTCCGAACCTGCCATCGGTTGACGAATCCCGCTACATTACCAGCGTCGCCGACGCACTACAGATCCCGCTACGCACGTACCAACCAGGAGTGGAGCGACACGACCGCCTGCAGGAGTGGGCCCGGCTCCTGGACGGCCCGATACCGACGGTATCGATCTCGGAGATCGACGAGAACTACCGGGTCGCGCGGAGCTGCGGGTTCCGAGTGCTGCTCACCGGTGAACTCGGTGAGTTTGTCTACGACCAGCGTGGACACCTCATCGCGCACCTGTTGTGGCGCGGGCGTTTCCGCTGGCTCTCCGCGCACGTCCGGCGGCGGCGCGCGGCGGGAGCGTCGTGGACGAAGATCTTCACACAGTTCGTGGGCGCTGTCACTCCTGCGCCGGCCGCCCTCGCCTACGTGAACGCGCGCGGCCTCGATCGGGGGGCGCGCATCCCTCCCTGGCTCGATCACCGCAAAGCCAACGAGACGCCGTACAGGGACGACCTGCTCGCCGCGCCCCACCGCCGGTGGCGCCAGCAGCAACTGCTCGGTTTTGCCGGCCCCGGCCTCACCATCGAGGCGGATGATGTGCTCGCCAGTCTGTATGGGATCCGGGTCCGCCGTCCCTTGGTGGACGTCGACCTGTGGGAGTTCTTCCTCGGTCTGCCGGCCGAGGTCAAGTTTCCCGACCACCGGTCGAAGACTCTCATCCGGCACCTGCTCCGGGGCAAGATTCCCGACATCATCCTGGACCGCACGGACAAGACCGTATTCAATGAGTTCGCACTCGCACAGATCGACTATGTGACCCTGCGCCGGTGGTTGCTCAATCCCACATACCGCATGCCGGGCGTGCGCTACGAGATCCTGGCAGAGCGCCTGGCGCGCGAGGACTTTACCCTGACGGATTGGGTTTGGGCCAACGACCTGGCCAGGATCCACGCCTTTCTGACAGCGTGGTGAACGCAATGAGCGCGCGGTCGATTGGGAACACCGATCTGTTGGTTCGGGGCGCCTGCTTCGGCT
>CBRGMJ010000267.1:0-3509 GCA_967797525.1 uncultured bacterium
AACGATACCGGGCGCGCGAGGTCCTCCGCCGAGGCCCGCTGCTGTTTGTACGGCAACGTGGCCGTGATGACGTCGATCGTGTTGCGGCGCACCCGGCCGACGAACAGATCGCCGTGCACTTCAATGGTGGGCTCCCCCGACTTCTTCGGCTGCCCATAGACTTCCCGGCCGGTCGAGACGGGGCCATCGCCTTCGAGGTACAGATACGGCGAATACGCGCCGCGCTCATCGCGACCCGTGAGGGAGAGCCGCGCAGGCAGGCGGCACTCAACCTGTACCGCCGACTCGTGGTATCGCCCAAACCACTCGGCGTCGTTCATCCGGTAGACGTGCACGACCGCGTAGTCGCTGACCGGCTCGAGCGGCTCGGGCAGCACCGCGCGGATCGCCTCAGGTCGGGTGCGGTACACGACCGTGATGATCTCGACGTCCCTGAACGTGATGGGCAGCCTCGGGACGAGCGGATTATCGATGGGCATCGAATAGGCGCGCGTGACCTCGTCCTGAGCGGCCACGTCACCGCCCTCCTTCCGCGGACCACTCCCTGTGCATCTCTTTGAGCAGGGCCACGGTGCCGTCGATCACCACACGCGCGGCTTCCGGCGCATACGGCGTGGTATCGACTTCGTACCCGCGCCGCGCGTATTCTTCGGGGACCGGGAGGTACCCGAACCATCCACCGACGTACCCCCCAAACCAGGTGAACGGAAATGGCGACCCCGCCTTGATGGCGAGCGCGATGTCACAAAACGGCTCACAGGGGATCGCCGCCAGCACGGCAGGGCCGATCTGCAGCGCGTGCAATTCAACCGCCAGCTCTGACCGGCCGCCAAAGAGCTGCACGCGCCGCACGGCCATGTTCGCGCGCTTGGTGACCCAGGTGACGGCCTCGATGTCGGCCGCGGGCGCGCCGCGCGCAATCAGACCCTGCAGCTTCGCCTGCGCCTCGGTCCGCTTCGCCTCCACGTCGGCCAACGACGGCTGCGGCAGCAGCGGCAGCCGTAACGGCTGGCTCCGGCTGCGAACCACCGGCGTCTGTTCGGTCACCGGCGCCGCCGCCCATCGGCCCAACGGGGCGCCTGATTCCCAGATGCGCTCGTGCCGGAACTGTACCGGCGGGAGATGCATCGACGCATGGACCCGCACCGCTTCGCAGCCGACCTGCAGCCCCAGCGTGCGCACGACCCGCACGTCATCCGTAAACCCCTCGGGCCCTGGACCTACGTTACCCGTCGCGCCCTGGGCGAAGATACACGTGGCACCGGTCATCGCTTCCACCGTGCGCTTCAGGTGACCGGGCCAGTCCGAGCTCAGCAGACGGTTCGTCGGTCCCAGCGTCGTGGGGTGCATCGTGTAGCCGCACACGACCGCCAGCGGATTGCCGTCCTGAGCGTCGATGCGGATCACCAGCACCTGTGGATCGATCGGCCCTGAGAAGTTCGTGCCGGTGACGGTTCGGCCACCGGGCGCGGTCTCCCGGCGATTCTTCGCCACGCGGCTCTCACCCGCGCCGACCCCGACCCGGGCCGGTGTCATCGTGTTCAGCGCCAGTCGGGCGGCGCCCGCGATGACATCCGGGAGCGATGCATAGTACGCCTTATGCGCGGCCAGACCTTCGTCGACCCAATCCCAATCACTCGGAGGAGGCCCGGCGTGATTGTGCGTCAGCGACACCCGCACGCCCCTCGGATCGATCTTGAGAACCCGCGCGACCGCCCGTCGAACGGCCTCCGACTCCTCCCCAGTGAGGATCACCAGATCGAGATCCACAATAGCCGCGGTCTCACGGCCGTCGTCCACGACGAGGACCGTCGCCCAGAGATCCGTCTCGATTCCGTCAGGCAGGATGTGCGTCTGCGCACCCCACCCCGCGTGCGGAATTGTCAGGGGCGGCGTGATCGTTACGCGGCCCACCCCGGCTCGAAATGTGGCCTGGCTCATCGTCCCAACCACCCCCCGTCGATGACGAGCGTGTGACCGTGAATGTAGCGGGCCGCATCGGAGGCCAGAAACCTGACCGCCGGTGCGACGTCGTCGGGCGTGCCCCAGCGGCCGGCGGGGATCCGCTCGGTGATCTGCCGGTTGCGCTCCGGATCGCTTCGTAGCGGGCTCACCAGCTCGGTGTCATCGATGTAGCCGGGCGCGATGGCATTCACGTTGACTCCCCTCGACGCGCACTCATTGGCCAGCGCCCGCGCCAGGTTGGCGAGCGCCGCCTTGGCGCTCGAATAGGCCGGCACCATGAGCCCGCCTTGAAAGGACAGTACCGACGCGGTGAAAATGATCGTGCCGCGGCGCCGCTCGAGCATCCGCCGGCCGAACCCCTGCGCCAGCAGAAACGCCGCCTTGAGGTTCACGTTGAGGACGTCGTCCCAGTCTTTCATGGGAAACTCAGGAAGTGGATGCCGCCGCTGGATCCCGGCGTTGTGCACGAGGATATCGATCTGCTCAAACCGCCTGAGGATGTCTGCCACAAGCGAGGGGATCCCCTCCGTGTTCACGAGATCATAGTGAATCGCGTCGTACCGCCGGCCGATGGCCCGAACGGCCCCGGCCACCGGTGGCTCGGCCGTCGTGCGGTGAACGGAGATGACGTCGGCCCCGCCCCTTGCCAGTTCCAGCGCGATCGCCGCGCCGATGCCCCGGCTCGCTCCGGTGACGACGGCGCGCTGCCCGTCCACACGAAAGCGGTCGTCCGTCGCACTCACAGCTTGTACACGGAGAATCCGCCGTCGGCGACGATCTCCTGCCCTGTGATATACGCCGCCGCCGGAGAGACCAGAAACGCCGCGAGGTGTGCGATCTCTTCGGGTTCGGCGAGGCGGCGTTGCGGGATTTCGCCCAAGACGACGTCAGACTTGATGTGTCCCTGTTCGAAGGCGTGGCGCACCAGATCTGTTGCGACATACCCCGGGGCGATGGCGACGACCCGAATGTTGTGCGGCGCCCATTCGACGGCGAGCGACCGGGTCAGCGCGGCCACACCCGCCTTGGTCACCGCGTACGGCATCCGCCGGGGCCAGCCAAACGACGACGCCATCGACGAGATGTTGAGGATCACCCCGCCGCCCTGCCGGATCATCTGCCGTCCGGCCGCCTGACAACAAAACACCGTGCCGTGTAGGTTGACCGCGAGCACGCGCAGGTAATCCTCGGGGCGGAGATCCTCGCTCGCGCAGTTGAACTGGATCCCGGCGCAATTGACCAGCACGTCGAGGCGGCCCACCTCGGCAATGATACGCTCGACGGTGGCGTCGACCTGAACGGGATCGGTGACGTCCAGCGCGACGACGCTGGCCCGCCCGCCCTGTTGCGCGATGGCGCCGGCCGTGCGGCGCGCGGCGTCGGGCGCCACGTCGGTGACCGCGACGGTCATGCCGTCGGCGGCCAGGCGGGCGGCAATCGCCCCGCCGATCCCCCCGCCCCCGCCGGTCACCATGGCAACCTTCGGCGCCCCGGTCATGTCGCGTCCTCCCGCACCGCATATCGCTCGACGGCGTCCCAGTCCA
>CBRGMJ010000268.1:0-3496 GCA_967797525.1 uncultured bacterium
GCTATGGGGTCGACCAGGTGGAAGCCGGGATCGAGGCGCTGCTGGCCTACGCCGAACACCAAGTTCGCGCGATGATTCGTGAGATCCCGGACGGCGAGTACACCTTCTGGGACTATCTGGAAGGCGGCCCCGGAGGCTATCCGATCCGGCTGCGCTGCCGGCTGGCCGTCAGCGGCGACGAGATCCTCATGGATTTCGAGGGCACCGATCCGCAGGTGCGCGCCGCGTTCAATCTCCCGTCGTGCAACAAGCAGGGGCACTACATGCTGGTGCCGACACTGGTGCGGTACTTCCGCACGCTCGACCCGGCGATCCCGTGGAACTCCGGCATGGTTCGGATGATCGCCAGCAACGCGCCGGCGGGCAGCCTGCTGAATCCGCAACCGCCGGCGGCCGTGGGGGTCCGCGCCGCCACCTTCATCAGGCTGATGGATGTGGTGCTCGGGGCGTTGAGTCAGGCCCAGCCGGACCGCCTGCCCGCCGCGGGGGCCGGACAGGCGTGTATCGTGCTGCTCTCGATGATCGACCCGCAGAGCGGTCGGCACCGCGTGGGCGTGGTGCAGCCGATCTGCGGAGGCTCGGGCGGCCGCCCGATGCGGGACGGGATCGACGGCATGGACTTCTCTGTCGGGTACCTCCGCAACGTCCCCGCGGAGACGCTCGAGACCGACATGCCGATCCTGATCGAGCGCTACGGCCTGCGCCCGGACTCGGGCGGGCCCGGCGTATTCCGCGGTGGCTGTGGGATCGAGCTGACTGTGCGGGTCTTTGCCCCCGACACTGTGCTGACCGCGCGAGGCATGGAGCGGTTGCAGTTTCAGCCGTGGGGACGCGCCGGCGGGCGGCCCGGGGCGCGGGGAACGGCGATCACCAACATCGAGACGCCCGACGCGACGCCGACGGGACGCATCGACGAACTGCTGTTGCAACCCGGCGATACCATCACGTTCATGTCGCAGGGTGGCGGAGGGTTTGGGGACCCGCACGCTCGTGATCCTTCGGCGGTGTTGTCCGATGTCCGCCGCGGGCTCGTCACGGTCGGGGCCGCCCGTGAAGCGTACGGGGTCGCGCTCTCGGATGATCGTGTCGACGTTGAGGCGACGCGCGCGCTGCGGGCCGCGGGGCGCGCATCCGGCGCGGCGTTCGACTTCGGGCCAGAGCGGGAGCGCTTTGAGACTATCTGGACCGACGCCATGCAACTGTCGCTCAACCGCGCGCTCGGCGCGTATCCCCTGGCCCTGCGAAACTATCTCAAACAGCGCGCCATGCAGGAGGTCGAACGCCGGGCTGCCGCCGGCGGGCACCCGGAGCCAGCGACGCTCGCGGACCTTGTGCGGGAGATCGCGGACGGGATCGCGGCCGGGCGCCGGGCCGAGCCCAGTCACAGAACCAGGTGAAGATCTCCAAACACTAGATGAGACCGCGCTGGGACGCCACGGCGACGGCCTGTGCGCGGTTCTCAGCGCCCAGCTTGTTCAAGACCGAGGTAACGTGAAACTTCACGGTGCGCTCGCTGATCCCGAGGCGGCGTGCGATCTGCTTCGTGGCCAGACCCTCGGCGACCAGACGCAGCACCTGGTGCTCGCGTCCCGTCAGAGACGCGGGCCGTGGCCTGGCCACCTGAGCCATCACCTTCGCGGCCACGCGAGGTGTCAGGTACGAGCCGCCCGCATGCACGGCCCTGACGGCCTGCGCGATCTCGCCGGCCGCGGCGCCCTTGAGTACGTAGCCTTTGGCCCCGCCTTTGATGGCCGCCACCACGCGCTCATCTGCATCGTACGCTGTAAAGACGATTACACGCGAGTCAGGGCTAGCCTCCGCCAGGCGCGGCAGCGCGTCGATCCCGCCGGTCCCGGGTAGTTCGAGATCGAGCAGGATGACGTCGGGCCGCAACCGCGAGACGAACAGGAGCGCTTCGTCCACCGTGCCGACAGACCCGACGATCTGAAAATCGGTTTCGTCTTCCAGCACCGCGACGAGCCCATCGCGCACCACGGGATGATCGTCGACCAGCAGGATGCGGATCATTCTCGTGCCCCGTCGAGCGGCGCCGCGACAGTGATCGTTGCGCCCGCGCCGGGGCGGCTGGTGATTGCCAGCGTCGCACCCAACAGCCGCGCCCGCTCGCGCATCCCTTGAATGCCGTGACTGGATTCCGGGATCCGGCGAGGGTCGAATCCCCCGCCGTCGTCGTGGATCGTCAGCCGCACGCGCCGGGCGCGGGTGTCCAGCACCACGTCCACCTCCCGGGCATGCGCGTGGCGGTGGATATTGGCCAACGCTTCCTGTGCGATCCGGTAGAGCTCGCTCTCGACGCTGAGCGGCAGGGCCAGACGCCCGTCGGCCCGCACCTTGACCCGGATACCGGTTTCCGAGGTGAACGCACGCCCCAATCCAATCAGCGCCTCGGCGAGCGGCTTTCCGTCGAGCGGGGTGCGGAGGTTGAGCACAGAGCGGCGGGCTTCTTCCAGGCTCTCGCGGGCCGTTGCCAGCGCGCGCTCGAGACGCTGGCGGGCTCGCTCTGGGCTGCGGTCGATCTGGTGCAGCGCGCCTTCGAGGTGCAGCGCGATGGCCGTCAACCCTTGAGCCAGGGTATCGTGGATCTCGCGCGCGATCCGCGCCCGCTCTTCGGCGCGGGCGAGACGGGCGCTTTCCTCGGCTAACCGCGCCCGCTCGATCGCGATCCCGACCTGGTAGGCGATCGTCGACAGCAGCCGCAATTCGTCCCGGGTCAGCTTGCGCCACGACGGACCGGTGACGTTGAGAATCCCCAGCGGCCGCTCTTGGAAATACAGGGGGATGCTCGCGTGATAGGCCAGTCCCTGCGTGACGTCCTCCGCCTTGGCCTTCACCGCCGGCCGCAGCCGGCTGCACTCCAGCACGTCGATGTTCTTGGGCGTGAGCTCGCCGCTGCGAAAGCTGTCGATACACCAGCACGACCGGCCGGTCATCCGCACCGGTTCCTGCAGATACGGCGGAAGGTTGAGCGCCCCCGCATGATAGAACTGATCGGTTTCGCGGTCGATTAACCAGACCCACGCGGTGCGCAGACCCAGCAGCTCGGCGACCGCGGCCATCGTGCGGTCGAGGGCCCGCTGGACGTCAGGCGCGCTGTTGAGCGCCTCGGCAATGGCGTTGAGAATCCTGAGTTCGCGGGCGCCACGCGGGTTGGCCACATCCTCAGGGTATCGCGGTTTCCCGCGGGCTTCCATCCCGAGCGGGACAGGTCGACACCCTGCCCCTTTGGACAGGTGGGCGGCTAGCGGGCGGGTTCTGCGGGCTGGCGCTCCCGGGCCATGAACTCGTCGATGTCGGCGCGGTAGCGGGCGGTGCGGGCGTTGAAGTCGGTGATGTTCGCCTGAAGCGACTCAATGCGGTGGTTGTGCACCATCACGTCGAACTGATCGTCCGCAGCGGGCGCCGGCGGCATCCCGTCGGGAAATTGCTGGCGCCGCCGTGCGATGTTGTCGCGCAGCGCCGCGAGTTCTCGTTTCTC
>CBRGMJ010000269.1:0-3494 GCA_967797525.1 uncultured bacterium
GATCACTTCCAGGACGGCCTCGACGGGCTCGTCCGCCTCGACGGACACGATATCGATGCGCGGGGTCATCACCTCGCGGACCAGGGTGTCGCCGAAATCGATGATCGAGTGGATCATCTCGCGCTCTTCCTGCTCGAGCACGCCTTGCTCCTCGCCCATCCGCACCATCAACTGGATCTCTTCTTCGGTCACCATCGGGGCGTCGGGCCGGACGTGGGCGCCGAATGGCGCCGCGAGGAGGTTCGTCACAAACGAAAGGAGCCGAATGATCGGTGAGAGGATCCACGAGATCCAGAGAATCGGCCGCGCGAGCACCATGGCCAGGCGGTCACCGCTGTGCGCGGCGACGGTCTTCGGGGTGATCTCGCCAAAGATCAGCAGGAGCACCGTCACGCCGATGAAGGCGTAGAATGAACCACGCTCCTGCCCGAACAACTTCACCAGGGTCGCGGTGGCCACCACGGCCGCGGCGGTCTTGATGATGTTGTTGCCGACCAGCATCGTGGATAGCAACCGCGCCGGGTTCTCGAGCAGCGCGAGCATCGCGCCCGCCCGCCGGCTGCCTCCTTCCTTTTGATGACGCAGCTTCAGACGATTGGCGGAAAAGATCGCCGTCTCGGCAGCCGAAAAGAATGCCGAGAGCAGCAGCAGGATAGCCAGCATGAGCAGTTCACGAGCGTAGCTTGTGGCAGTCAAGGAACGTATTGCCTACCTTTGGGGCCAGGGGCGGCCCTGCGGAGTCAATGAAAATTATACCACACGACCGCTGGGCCGCGGCTCTCAGCGCCGGGTGCGGCGCAACCGCAGCGGGCCCGGCCGGCTCTCGATCGCCACCGCGGCGCCGTCCCGCGCCAGCACGACCAGATCGAGACGTTCCCGTCCCACGATCAGGTGGTGCCCCGCAACCGATGACACCCTGACACTCAGCACCCCTACCCTCCGGCGAGCCCGCAACACGAAGGCGTTGCCCTCGCGCACGTACCCTTCGGTCGGCAATCCGGCGCCCTGTGAGTAGAACCGCATCGACTCGAACCACAGTCCGTCGCGCTCGGCGCGGTATTCCTCACTGATCGGCGTGCGCTCAACCGAGTGCGTGTACTTGAGCTCGAGCCGCTGCCCGGTGGCCGCGAGCAGACTCGACAGGACCCGGCCGGTGTCGGAATCGACGACGCGTAGGGTGACGCCGGTTCGTTCAACAAGTAACAGAGCCGCGGCCGATGCGACCGCGGCCACTGCGACCGCCGCGAACATCAGGCGTCTTGCGATCAGCGTCTGACTCCCTGCTCCTTGTAGTATCGTTCGGCGCCGGGGTGCAACGGCAGGGGCATCCCCTCCAGCGCCTTGGACAGCTCGAAATCGCGCCCGCGCGCGTGCGCGGCGCGCATCCGGTCAAGATTCTCCCAGAGGGTCTTGGTGAGATTGTAGACCAGGTCATCGGGCAGGTCCTGGCGGACCACCAGCATGGCCATGACCGCCACCGTCGCCACCGGGGCGTTCACACCGCGGTAGGCGCCCCCCGGCACGATCTGGCGGGTGTAAAAGGGCCACTTGGCGCGCAACCCGTTCAGGGCGTCGCTGCTGACCGGCACCAGCGCGATCTCGCGGGACGACGCCAGGTCGGTGACGGCCGCGGTCGGATATCCCGCGGTGATGAAGACCGCGTCTACAAGCCCGTCGCGTAGCTGATCGATGCCCGGCCCGAAGCCCACGAAGTCCACCCGCATCTCACGGTAGTAGATGTCGTGGACAGAGAGAATCTGGCGTGCGTTGGCCTCGGTGCCGCTGCCCGGCGCGCCGACGACGACGCGCTTGCCGCGCAGGTCCTCGATGCCGTTGATGCGCTTGTTCTTGAGCGTCACGATCTGCAGCGTCTCGGGGTAGAGCATCGCAATGCCTCGAACGCCGGCGACCGGCTGCGGTTTGTTGGTCCCGGCCTCCGCAAACATCTCACGCCCGTTGTGCGCGTAGTAGGCGATGTCGTTCTGGATCAGTGCCAGGTGCGCGTCGCCACGTACGAGGAACTGCACATTGGCCACCGACGCACCGCTGCTTTGAGACGCCACACGCACGCCCGACACGCGGGCGTTCCAGATCTCCGCCATCGCGCCGCCGAGCGGGAAGTACACGCCCGCCGTGCCCCCGGTCACCAACGCGAGCAGCCGCACCGGCTGCGCATTCGCTGGCACGACCAAGATCGCCAACAAAACCACTGCACCCACGATCAACCGTCGCATCGTCACCCCAATCCCTCCTCTAGAGAAAGTCGACGCCGGTCCCCTCCCGGCGCGGCCGTCTTTTCGGTTCAGGATTCCGGGACTCCTGCCGTCGGCGGGACCGGGCGACCGTGTCGGCGTCTGACGATCTGCTTCAACGCGATCAGCGCCATCAGGGCGGCGCCGGCCAGGTCGGCGACAGGTTCGCTGAAGATCATGGCCAGTGCCGCGACGACCAAGACACCGCGTTCGAACCACGTCGCCGGCGCAAAGAAGTACCCTGACACGGCAGCCGCCAGCGCCACGGTCCCGACGAGCGCCGTCGCGGCCGTCAAGACAATCTCGTCCAGCGCCGCGCCCTGGAGCAGGATCGTTGGGGAGTAGACGAACACAAATGGCACGATGATGCCGGCCAGCGCCAGACGCGTGGCCGTCCAGCCGGTGGCGAATGGGTCCGTCTTGGCGATGCCGGCCGCCGCGTACGCGGCCAGCGCGTCCGGGGGTGTGATGTCGGCAAGCACACCGTAATAGAAAATGAACAGGTGAGCGGCCAGTGGCAGCACATGGAACGGCGCCTGGGTGAGAGCCGGCGCCGCAATGGCGGCCAGGATGATGTACGTCGCGGTCGTGGGGATGCCCGAGCCGATAATAGTGCAGGCGATCATGACCAACACGAGCGTGAGGAAGAGGTTACCGGCGCCGAGCTTGATCGTAATGCTCACGAATGCCAGCCCCAGCCCGGACAAGGTCATGATGCCGATAAAGATCCCGACCACCGCGCAGGCCACCGCGACCGAGAGCGCCAGCCGCGTGCCGTGCACCAGCGTGGTCCAGATGTCGGCCGGCCAGTCCCAGAGCCGGCGTTCGAGCGCGCAGGTAATGATGTGCACACCGGCCGACCACATGATGCCCCAAAATGCCGCGCGCAGAGGGCTGTCTCCGTGGAGTAGGGAACCGACCAAGAACGCCAGCGGGATAACCAAGTAGAACCGGCGCACCAGGATCGGCCCCAGACGCGGCAACTGGCTCCGCGGCACCCCAGCCAGTCCCAGCCTTTTGGCCTCGAAATGAATAATGAACCCGAGCGACAGGTAGTAGAGCGCCGCGGGGATCGCGGCGGCTTTCGCGATCGTCAGATACGGGACGCCGAGGAACTCGGCCATCACAAACGCGGCGGCGCCCATCACGGGCGGGACCAGCTGCCCGCCCACGGACGTGGCCGCTTCGACCCCTGCCGCGAACCGCGGTTGGTACCCGAGGCGCTTCATCAACGGAATGTTG